>NZ_JAUBSF010000189.1:0-2753 GCF_036704615.1 Microcoleus sp. K4-B3 | reverse complement strand
ATCTAAATTTCCCGTTGCGAAAGCACTTTGAAATGCCAACCGAGGAAGTCAAATCCATCTGTCGTAGCCGTTAGCTTAGTTTTCTTTTCACTAACCTTCATGCCTCGTTCTGCCAGAAATTCGCTGACTTTATCAAGTATTGCTTTCGCATCATCTTTGGGTTTTAGAATTATTATCATGTCGTCCGCGTAACGGACTGATTGATGTATTTCCTCAATCCCATTGAGAGCGATATTGGCTAATAATGGACTAACCACACCTCCTTGTGGGGTTCCTTGTTCTGGAAATCCTGGATTGACTCCTGCTTTTAGACAACGGAATATTCCGGTCTTGATACCTCTTGGGGCGATGAGTCGTTCCATTATGCTGGTGTGGCTTATCCTGTCGAAACATTTTTCGATATCGAGTTGGATAACTCGTTTTTCTATTCTGTTACAAAAGGAGCGTAGATTATTAAATAGGATTTTTTGCGCGTCATGCGCCGACCTTCCTGTTCTAAATCCATAACTCCTAGCGTGGAAAGTTGCTTCGTGTGCTGGCTCGCTTCGCGTATTTTGCGAGGCATTGCCACGTTCTATCGGCGATAGTCGGTATCTTAAGGAGGCGGGTACTCCCATCCTTTTTCGGGATTGGTATTGAACGTAACTTCTGATGTTTCCAGTTGTTACTTTTGGTTCTAAGTTTTTCACTCAGGGCAAACCTTTCCTCAAATGTGAGTGAGGCTTGGACATCGATTCCCGCAGTCTTTTTGCCAGCATTTAGTTGAGTTACTTGACGTATCGCCAACATTCTTGCAGCCCGAGATTTCAGAATTAGCTTTTGGAGGGACTTCGCTTTCTGCTTGTCTCCAACCTGAATCGCTTTATACACGCGCTTTTGTAGGCGGAATAAATCACGGCGGAATTTCTTCCACGGCAACGTTTTCCAAGATTCACGCTTCGTTGCTGTTGTGTCTAATCATGCTCTGCTCTAGTTTGTGTACTCTGAACACCGAGCGACCAATTACGGTCTGTCCTACCCGAACTAAGGGGATTCCGCTGCTCGTCTAGCCTACTTTGGGGTTCGACTTCCCCTTGACCCTCAGTTCGTTTTTCTTCGTTCCCTCGGTTAGATTGATTGTTCCTTTAGGTGGAGCCAATTTAACTACTCAATCCCCTAGACTCTTGCCGATACCTGGTCGATGACTCGGCGGGAATAAGCTCCAGTGGAGTCGGGATCGATGGTCTGTGACCCGCTCGACGGTAAGTTACTTTTCTAGGCTCTATTTTCACCATCGGAACTCCCCATTAACGCCAGTGTCACCTCACATTAGATGTCTGATTGCGTCCTGTTCCCAGCTTCACTCTCCAAGAATCGAGCTTGGTCGGTGTGGGCAGGTAGGGAGTCATACCTGAGTCTGGCAGAAGGGACTTGCACCCTTATCAGACCGAGAGTTCAGCCTTGTGGCTGGAAACGCTATGTACGGGCTTTTTACCGTGATTCACGTTTCAACGAATCGCACCAACCATCCACCTCAATGGGTTCTCCTGGCTGACGGTGGGTGAAAGCAGGCACTGGCACCACTGGACACAGCCAAGCATCCCAATTAGATAAGAAACTTTCGATATTAGCAATCAGAATATCGCGCCCAATGAGGGCGGTGACATATCGTTGTTGCTGTTGAATCTGCGTCAAGTCTGGCTGGGATAAACCCAATTCAAAATTATAAATATTGAGGTAAGTATCACGTACCGCATTGCTATCAAAATTTGGCGGCTCGTTGTGTTGCTCTACACAGCATCCTAGAGCCGCTAGGGATGAAGCTAGTTTTTCTAGAGCGGCTTTGGTTTCGGCTGTTGCTGGAATATTACCAAAACCTTCTGACCAAGCGTAGCGGTAGGACTGTAGCGTGGTCACTGGGTTAACTTTTGTAGATATCGGCATTACTTCCGGCTGGCGGGGGTCTGAGTCTTGAATCAATGACAGGCATAATCGCAAGTCTTCCACACAACGGGTAAGAGGCCCTATTGTCTGTAAGTGCCGGATGGTTTTAGGTGTTCCTGGCAACTCTGGAATATGTCCAAATGTTGACACTCGATGCTCGGTCGGTTTCAAGCCGTAAATGCCACAGAAGTGAGCTGGAACGCGGATTGACCCACCAATATCACTACCAAGTTCTAGAGGGGATAACCCAGCAGCGATCGCACTCGCACCACCCCCAGTGCTGCCGCCTGGCGTATATTCATGGTTCCAGGGGTTGTTTGTTCTACCAAACAGAGGACTGTTGGTCTGAAAGTTATCAGCTAGTTGTGGTGTATTCGTCTTGCCCAAAATAATTGCTCCAGCAGCGCGCAGTCGAGCGACGACGATAGCATCTTGCTTTGGGACATAATTAGCTAAGGGTTGATAACTGCTGGTTGTGCGTAATCCTTTGGTTTCGAGGGTGTCTTTGATAGTTACGGGTACTCCATGTAAGAGCCCCCAATTTTCTCTTTGAGCTAATGCTTTATCTGCCGCTTTCGACTGCGCGATCGCATTTTCCGCATCCAGAGTCACAATCGCATTTAGTCCTGGGTTGTATTGAGCAATCTGACTCAAATAAGCTTCTATTACTTCTGTTGAAGAGACTTGGCGATCGCGGATTGCTTTTGCCAATTGATGAGCAGCTAAAAAAACTAAATCATTCATTATACTTAACTAGGGCGTGTCATCAAATAGAGTGGTTGACTTTTTGAACATTGTGTGAAGATAGTACGGAACTACAATCATTTACT
>NZ_JAUBSF010000081.1:0-31055 GCF_036704615.1 Microcoleus sp. K4-B3 | reverse complement strand
TTTTGAGCAACAGCTTGCCTTCTGTTAAAAGGCAGCTACTTTTAGCTGTGACCATTTTTTAGTCTAAACTCCAGTAACAAACTATACGCCATAATATCGGCTGCGGGTAAAAGATTACCCAGTTTTTTTTTAAATTGAGGAAGATGTTTTGGTAATCTACCGCGTCAAACATCGAAAAGATGCTTACTCTTAAACACCTGGAAGAAATATCCATGATTCACTTACATCCTGAGTTGATTACCAAAAACGGAAAAAAGAATTTGCAGTGATACCTTACGAAGAATTTTAAGCACTGCAAGCATTAATTGGTGACATAGAAGATTTGATGGACTGGAGGGCGGCAAAAGAAGAAGATGCAAATCAGCCTTCTGTACCCTTAGCAGAGGTGAAGAGAAAGTTAGGATTATAGAGGGTTGTGGTGGCGATTTGTATCCCCTTTAACCGTCAATCTAACAGAATCTGTGGCCGAACTTCCATCCCTCGATCCCTTAAATCCGTTACAGAAGCAGTTGCCGAACTTCCGTCATGCCTGCATCACCACCCGTTCCGGGAGACTGACAATAAAAGTTGAACCTTTACCGTCTTCGCTTTCAACGCTAATTTCGCCGCCGAGAATTTGACACAAACGCTGGCTAATTGTCAATCCCAAACCTGTGCCTCCGTACTTGCGGGTAGTCGAAGCATCAGCTTGGGTAAAAGGTTTGAATATCTGCTCTAATTGCTCGTCCGTCATGCCGATTCCAGTGTCGCTAACTCGAAACATTAAAACTTGAGAAGTGTAGTTAGAGCCAGAGTAAAAATCATTATTTTTATTTGGTTTCGTCGGTCTTGATTTTTCAATTTTAATTCTTTCGACACCGATAGTAATCACACCTTTTTCGGTAAACTTGGCAGCATTGCTGAGCAAATTGAGGAGAATTTGCCGCACTTTCGGTTGGTCGGCGTACATTGTGCCGAGTTCGCCTTTTGTTTTCAGTGCTAAAGCATTGCCTTTTTTCTCTACTAGCGGTTGAGCCGTAGTCATCACTTCTTCAATCATGGTCGCCACGTCGAAGTTTTCTAAATAAAGGGTGACGTGACCGGCTTCTATTTTGGAAATGTCGAGGATGTCGCTGATCATGTCGAGCAGGTGTTTGCCTGCGGTTTGAATTTTTTCTAAGTCGGGGAGAAAATCTTCGGAACCGGAATCTTGAGCATCTTCTTGCAGCATTTCGCTGTAGTTAATGATGGCATTGAGGGGGGTGCGGAGTTCGTGGCTCATGTTGGCGAGAAATGCACTTTTGGAGCGGTTGGCAGCTTCGGCTGCTACTTTTGCTTCGTGCAAGTCTTCTGTATATTCTGCTACCCGCTGTATGAGTTCGTTGAGCGAAATTGCTAGCATTCCCACTTCGTCGGAAGTAGTGACGGGTACTTGCAAATCAAAGTTTGATTCTTCGGTAACTCGCTGGGCGATGAGGGTGGTGGCTTCTAAGGGGCGGGCGATCGCCCGGCTGGTGTATGCTGCAAGTACGGCTGCCAGACCAGCGGATACTGCTAGAGAGCAAACCAGAATCAGAGTTCCAAGTTTTTCTGCTTCCTCGTAGGTTTTAAATGCTTCATCTGCTTTCTCGCGAAAGTTGCCGGCCAGTTTGGCTGAATCCTCGGAAAACAATTTGAGTTTCACAGCAGTTTCGCCAGCCACAAAATTGTTCAAGTTTTGCCCCAAAGCCTGCTGCTGCTTTGGATTTAAACCAGATAATTTCGCAGTCGCCAACAATTTTTGTACTTGTTGAAAGTATGATTCTACGGTTTTGCCGTGGGTTTGAGCGAACTGTTGAAGCAGTTGGTAGTCTTTGGCAATCTCGGGATTCTTCGTCGGTGGAAAGGTTTGCAGTTGTTCGAGGATGCCGCTCATCTGAGCAACGCGAGTCAGGAATTCCGAGCGTTGGCGATCGAAAATTTGCGGTTGGGCCGTCAGACTCGCGAGCTCTTGCTGGTGAATTCTGACTTCCTGCACCGTGTTATTGAGGTTTGTCAGGATTTCCGCTTTATCTCGGTCGATCGCTAGTTTTTCTCTAACTTGCTGTTTGTGATAGGATTCTACTCCCCGTCCCCCCACAGCACCCAAAACGGCAATACCAATGACCAAGGCGTATCCGCAGCCGATTTTCTGCCTGATGCCCAAGCGGCCCAACAGACTTTTTAACCCTAATTGAGGAGGGTTCTGCAGTTGATTTTTCAAGGCTAAGGTTAAAGACATGGGCAATGTACTCGTCACCTTTGAGAGGCACCATCTATATTCTAATTGATGCCTGCGTGAGGGTAAATAAAGTTCTGGTTTCGGGCCCGGTTTCGGCAGTTATGGGGTCTTTGCAGGGTTCCACGGCTCGATCGGCTTGACAGTTTGGAGGAGTTATGCCTCACAAATTATAGCCGAAGCAAGAAGGAAGAAACAGTCAAAGGCAGGGTTTCAGTAATTAAGAACGTCTTCACTGTCGGGCGTGGTTGCGATATAAGTGGCGAGTTATAAGTTGCAAGTTATGAGTTAGATTTCTGATTCAAGACTCTACTCTACTCGCAACCCACAACTCTATCGCTGTTCCTCTACTGGCAAAGTCGAAATTGTGCTATATCAGCAGGAATTCTTGAAGCATTAGGCACGCTAGCAGAGGCAGGAACGAAGATTCCCATGCCGTAACTGCAACCCTCTGCCTTCGTGCATTCGCCCGGTTTAGCACTGATTTGATATTCGCCTTGGGATGGGGGAGTAAAAGAGATTGACGCCAGTTCGCCTGTTTTTTGACTCACAGCGATTTCCTGGCCGCTCGCATCCTTGAGAGATAAGTTTAAATCCTGGCAATTTCCGTCGCAAGTGGCAACAAAAACATACTCCACATTAGGATGCAGCGTGGCTCTAAAAGGAGATGAAACTTGCTTGCGAACTTGACCCAGCAACGGCACAAATACTAATTTTTGACCGTTGCCTTTCCGCTGGTCAACTTCTGTTTTCAAGCGACAAACAACCGTTTTTTGGTCGTCGGTCAGTTCTTGAGCAATAGCATTTCCTACGATTGCAGTACCGAGGAGCAGGGCCATGCCGGAAATAACCAGATGTTTGATATTCATTGATGTCCGGTAAAGTTAATTTTTGGGTGATTGCAATAGACCGCTTTTGTCAGCAGTATATTGATTTATCTGGAGCCTATCACATTTGTTGACTTTTCAAAAAAAAAGCTCGGATAAAAGTGCGATCGAACTCATGTCTGGTTTTAGATGAATCTGGCGTCAGCTATCCCCGAAACTCCACAGATTGCGGACGTTAGGAGCAGAACCTCGTCCTGATTGTATTGTACTAAATTAGGGCGATCGGCATCGGGATCTAGAAACCGGGTTTCTGGGCGGATGCGGAGCAGCTAAACCTAATATTTATAGTAGAGACCGGGTTTAACAAGACCTGAATGAGTCCAAGACTGTAAATGTCTGATACAGGTTCCCAGATTCCAGGCCAACAACATAATACCAAGTTAAAAAAATCTTGCTACCATCATCAATCTTATACCAATTATTAAAAGTCGTAGCTCCCCGTAAGGACACGGCATTGCCGTGTCCCTAGTCAAAATCCATCCGTTAAATCCGTTAAATCCGTTCTACAATCCCTTGCCTAACTTTTTTCTTCCATCATTTATCGCTGTTCCGAAATTTCCACGCGGGAACAAACTTAGAATCTCCCCAAACGCCGCGGCGATTTTTCTTAGCTTCGGCTTCCGCTTGTTCCAGAACACTTGCGCTCGGACAGTTTT
The DNA here is from genome assembly GCF_036704615.1 of Microcoleus sp. K4-B3. Taxonomy (NCBI): domain Bacteria; kingdom Bacillati; phylum Cyanobacteriota; class Cyanophyceae; order Oscillatoriales; family Microcoleaceae; genus Microcoleus; species Microcoleus sp. K4-B3. Next base: position 27,276 of record NZ_JAUBSF010000081.1, on the reverse strand, counting down.
TCAAGTAAGGACGGTACACCATTGCTAATCCTTCGCGGATCAAAACTTCTTGGGCAAATGTGCCGTTTGGCAAGCGAACTTCGCTCACTTTGCGGCCGTAGCGGTCAGTATCGGTGACGGTCAAAACAATCCGACCGCCCCCTTGTTTGACTAGCTGCTGCATTCTTTGGTGGGCTAGATTTCCCCACTTAAATTGATTTTTTTGTGCTGATGCTTTGCTATTTTTTTCAGCATTTGTGTGCGCGATTTCCGGTGCATCTACACAGGCAAAACGCACTTTGATATCTTTCCCGGCGCTATCGCTGGCGACAAGGGTGTCGCCGTCGCTGACTCGCTTTACAGGATAGTTGTTGGGGGCTAACTTTGGTTGACACCCGAAGGTTAACAACAGCAGAGCAACTGCGCTCAAGCTTTTTATTTTTGGGAAAATGGCGATTAGAGTTTGGCTCATAGTTCGGTCTGTCTATTAGTTTACATTTATGTGGTGAGTTTCATTAACCGGGAGCATCTCATATTTGTAAAAATACTTTTTGTGGCTCCTTCCTTCTTCCTCTTTCCTTCTGCCTCCTGCCTCCTGCCTCCTGCCTCAAAACTCCAATTTCTAGCTTGGTTGCAAAAGTGAGATGCTCCCCATTAACCGATCGCACTTTCAGTCTTTCCCTAACGCCAAGCGTGAAAAACCATCCGGGCGCACGTACCGCTAGCTTGGGAAATATTAACAGCTTTGATGTCGCGGAATCCTGCACTTTCCAGCATCCCTTTCACCGCCAGAGCATTTGGCCCGAACCAATTCGTCGGGTCATTATTCAGTTCGCCGCCACAGTAAAACGCCGCTGCCGGTCTTTGACAATCAAGCATATCGACGTGAGTTTCTAATATTAACTGCTTGCCGGTGACGCTGAAAACTCGATCGAGAGCCAGCAGGGGATGCCTCATGTGGTAAAGCACTCCCAAAAACAAAACCAAATCAAAAACCCCTACTTTCTCGGGCGAAAGGTCGAGCACGTCTATCTCCATATCTTCAACTTGAGACTCGAGCACTCTGCGCGCCAACTCAAATCCTCCTTTGCCAACATCGGGGGATTGCCAAACAAAGGAATCTGTAGCCAAAACGCGCTTAGCCCCCCGCCTTTCTGCGGCAAAAGAGTAAAATCCATCCCAAGCACCGACATCTAAAACAGTCATTCCTGCTAAACTTTCGGGAAGTCCAATTTTTTGTTCGGTTTGGGGAGAAGAGGTTTTACCGCCACCCGGAGTGATGACTCCGCAACCGAGGTCAATGCAGTGATGCCAAGTGGGAATTTTTGCTACTTCTGCTTTTAGCAGCAATCTTTCGATATCTTGTAAAGAAACAATCTCCGCAGGTGCGGCTTGCGGGCTTGGCAATTGCTGAGTTTTGGCACATAGCTTGTCAAAATCTTGGCGGTAGACGGCTAATTCTTCAACCAAGCTTTCGGATAAAGGAGTGCCGCTGTCTTGCAGTTTTTGAGCTGCTTGAGAAAAGCGCAAGTTTAAATCGGTGGCGCGTTTTTTTAAATCGTTTAACTGCTGCCACAAAGTTTGTGTTTCGGCTGTCATCATTTTGTTTTTTATCCCAAAAGTGCGGTTGCTGCTGTCTATTTAGTTTCCATCCAATTTTGCCCAGCGTGGATGTCAACTATCAGCGGTACGCTAAGTGGCAGAGCATTTTCCATCGCAGTTCTAATTTTCGGCTGCAATTCTTCCCATTCATCGGGAGGGACTTCAAAGATTAATTCATCGTGAACTTGCAGCAGCAGCCGCGCCTGATAGTTTTGCAAAATTTTGTGTACCTCAATCATGGCAAGTTTAATGATATCAGCACTAGAGCCTTGAATGGGAGCGTTGGCTGCTGCCCGCAAAGATTGGGCATCATCTCTGCTGAGAGATTTAAGTCTATCAGAGTGAATGTCTTGGGGATTGCGGCCTTTTAAGTCGCGGATGCTTTCGCTCTCGAAGTTCAAGTAGCGGCGGCGGCCGAGTATTGTGGTAACGTATCCGAGGGCGATCGCCTCTTTTTTTACTTTCTCCAAATATTCAAATACTTTACTGTAACGCTGGTTAAATCGTTCAATAAACTTTTTACCGTCTGCTGAAGTTTTGCCCATCGAGCGCCCAAATTTAATCGCCCCCATACCGTAAATTACCCCAAAATTAATCGTTTTGCCAAACCGTCTTTCGTCCGGCGTTACTTCCTCCTTTTCAAACAGCAGTTGAGCCGTCACGGTATGCACATCTCGGTTATTTTGGTAAGCTTCAATTAACACAGGTTCTTGACTCAAGTGAGCCAAAATTCGCAGTTCAATTTGAGAATAGTCAGCCGACACCATCACCCAACCTGCTTCCGGTAAAAAAGCCTTGCGAATTTGCCGCGAAAACTCGGTGCGGATGGGAATATTTTGTAAATTTGGATTGGAAGAAGAAAGCCTTCCCGTACCCGTTGCAGTTTGGTTGAAATCTGTATGCACTCGCCCGGTATCCGCACGCACTAACTGCGGCAAAGCATCGACATAAGTTGATTTCAACTTGGATAATGTTCGGTGTTCTAATAAATCGTCTACAATCGGGTGGTCTCCTTGCAATTTATCCAATACGGCGGCGTCTGTAGAGTATCCCGTCTTAGTTTTGCGAGACTTTTTCTGAAACTCATCCGGGATTTTTTCTAACAATATTTCGCTGAGTTGTTTTGGGGAACCTAAATTAAACTTTCTCCCCGCTGCTTGATAAGTTTTTTCTTCTATTTCTTTTAAGCTTTTTTCTAGCTCCTGGGAAAGTGTATTGAGATAAGCTGAATCAATGCGAATTCCGCAGTATTCCATTTCTGCTAAAACTGGTTCTAGGGGCTGTTCTACTTCCAGCAGCAACTGGTGCAAAGACTTTCCCGGAAAGTTAGCTTCATCAGCTTTATCCAATTCTGCTCTAAGTTTATTTACTAACCCAAATGTGGTGTGAACATCCATGCCGCAGTAGTCGGCTACCGCCGGAATACTGATGTCAGCAATTGTTTTGTTTTTCGGCACTAATTCATTGTAACTTTTGGCAACAATGCCTAAGTATTTCCTTGACAATTCGCTGAGACTGTGGCTAGTTTCTGGGTTGAGTACGTAACTGGCTAGCATGGTGTCGAAGACGACTCCGGCTAGTTTGATTCCCTGACAGCGCAGGATCGATCGATCGAACTTAGCATTTTGCAGCGCCTTGGGATAATTCTCGCTTTCCAAAATCGGACGCAAAGCATTTAAAACTGTGGCTTTGTCTAAGTTTTTGCCCGTTTTGTGTCCCGTGGGAATGTAAGCGAGATCCTCTTTGCCGGTTCCCCAACAGCAGCCAATTCCGACTAATTCGGCGTCTCGCGGTTCGATGGCGGTGGTTTCGGTATCCCACGCCACGGGTGAGGATTTGTCGGTGCAGGTTTGCAGCAGTTGGACTAATTCGTTTAACTGTTCGGTTGTTTGAATTATTCGGGGTTGAATTGGCAGTTTGTTTTGCTGCTGGGCGGCTTTGGTGTCATCATGAGTCCAAAACCACAATTCGTCTGCTTCTGAAATTTCACCCGTTTGAGGTGACTTATCTATTGTGGGGTGGACATCTTGCCCGCCCTTTGCAACAGGCAAGATGCCTGTTCCACTGTCTGTTGAATTGATTGTGGGGTGGGCATCTTGCCCCACCTTTGCCAATGGTTCTTCTACACCGCCGAACCGTTTTTGAATTTGCTTTACTTTCCCTAAAAATGTCTTAAATTCCAACTTTTCCAGCATGGGAATCAAGGCTGATTCGTCAAAACCTATAAGCTGGCAATCTTCTAAATCTACTTCCAAGGGAACGTCTTGGACTATTGTCGCCATGCGTTGAGAATGATAAGCAGCTTCTTTGCCTTCTTCTAGCTTTTTCTTAGTTGCTCCTTTAATCTCGTCGATGGCTGCATAAATTCCATCAAGGGAATTGTAAGCTTCCAGCAATTGCAGGGCGGTTTTGTCGCCGATGCCTTTGACTCCGGGGATGTTATCGGATTTGTCGCCGCAGAGAGCTTTGTAATCTATTACTTGTTCGGGCAAAATACCGAGTTTGGCTTTGACTTCTTCCGGGCCGTATTCTTGGGATTTGCCTTTTCCCGATCGCCTGAGTTCATCCGTACTCAAATACAATACGCTGATTTGTTTTTGGGTTTCTACTAATTGAAACAAATCTCGATCGCCCGTGAGGATTTTGACCTGATAACCGGCCGCGCTGGCTTTGTTTGCCAAAGTTCCCAAAACATCGTCCGCCTCAAAGCCGGGAGCAGTTATGGCAGGTAAATTCAAATAGCTGAGGAGTTCTTGCAGGTTTTTGATATCGGGAATAAAATCTTCGGGAGTTTCGGCACGACCGGCTTTGTAAGTTTCGTCGGCTTCGTGCCGAAAAGTGGGCGTGGCGAGGTCAAAGGCGATCGCCATGTACTGGGGGTCGTGGGCCGCCATAACTTCCAGCAGCGACTTGAGAAAGCCAAAACAGACGCTGGTGGGAATGCCCGTCGTAGTTCGCAAACCCCCATCTCGACTTTTGGCGAAGGCGAAGTAGGAGCGAAAGGCCAGGGAGTGGCCGTCAACTAGGATGAAGGTGGGTGCTTGATTTTCCGACACAGACACAGATCCCGATCGCACGAAAGTATTTTCTCATTGTAGCTATAGCAGAAGGATGTCTGATGTTTTGAAGTAGCTCATCTTTGCACCAACTCTTGTAATGCCAAAAAACAGTGGAGTATGGAGTAGATATCTGGGTAAGTCAGATTAATTGCAACGATTCTTGCTATTCTGCGTCGATTTTACTCGATCGCCTAAAATATCTCAAAACAGTTCTCTACAAGGTCTTTGGGATGATTAATTTTTAAAACCCCTGATCGCCGCCCCTCTCCCCCGAAAAAAATCGCTCTCCTTCTAACTCGTTTTCTGAACGGACTTGCGTAAACACGCAATATTATTTGCGCTTACTCCCCTATCAAGCGGAAGACTTGAATGACAGAATAAAACTATCAACTTTACAAACAGGTCTGAATCATGAACAAGGTAATGGTTACACTCATCTCTATAGCTACCCTTGGGCTAGGCATTGCTGTTCCCCTCCAAGCCAATGCTCAGCCTATGAAGCAAACAACAAAAGTTGCGCTTGAATCCAAACATCGCCCTGAATACCGCGTCCAGTATCACCGCCCCAATCAAAAAAAATGGATAAATGCTGGAACTTTCCGAGATCGTGTAGCTGCTAACAAAGAGGTTCAAAAACTAGAGCATAAAGGTTATAAAGCCCAAATTGTAACTCTGTAGGCTTACACAATAGAGGAGAGAGAGAAAAGGCGAGTGCTACTCGCCTTTTCTCTCCCTCACGATTATCATTATCAGTAACAGCTCACGTTAGATAGCCAGTCTAAATAGTCGTGAAAACGAGTGTGCTGAAGAAATGATAAAATACTTATGGCGGTCAAACTATGAGTTCTCAAACACAAAGCTTTCTGGTCATTGAGGATCACCCTGAAGTCGGTCAAAATAATTGTGAATTTTTGAGGATGATAGAGCCTCAGTGTTCCTGCATTATTCAGGAAACCCCTGAAGAGGGGATTGAGCAACTCAAGCAAGAGAACATAGATTTAGTGGTAGTTGACTTACAATTTGGGACTTTGACAGGCGAGGAGTCAGCCAAGCCAGGTTTAGCGCTACTCAACCACATTTTTGAGCATCATCCTCTGTTAAATGTTCTCGTCTATACCAGCGAACCAAGCTATTTAAGGCAAGTCGTGAAGCAAATATTTGAACATCAAGGGGGATTTGCTGTCGTTAATAAAATGGAAAGACGGAATGCTTTTCTAGAAGGAGGTCGTAGTGCTTTAGCTGGACAGTGTAAGATTCCTCGTAATTTAATGAATGAAATGCCATTGACTGATAAGGATAGAACGGTACTGGACTTGTTATGCAACCAAGCCCTTACTGATCAGGCAATTGCAGATCGGATGCATATATCCCTCAAAACAGCTCAGAACTACGTCCAGAGTCTCAAAGCAAAACTGAATGTGGATCAGCTTGATGGTCAACTTACTAATACCCGAATCGCAGTTTGCATGGAGGCAATTAAACGTAGGTTAATCGGGTAGTTATACCCTTCTTTTTTATCATATTATGGGGTGTCCATCGTCCATTCAAGTGTTACCTGCATCCCACCTTCTTCTAATGGAACCCTTTGCCAAGCCCCATTTGGGATCTCAGCGGCAATAGTTTTCATCAGTTTAGTGCCATATCCACCACTACGACGTTTCTTGTGAGGAATATCTAATAAGATAGGGGTTAGGCTAGTTCCATTATTCTCGATCGCTAATCGGCACTGATGATCTTTTTGAGTAAGCGAGACTGAAACTTGCGTTGCCGATCCGTTTGGAGGTTGGGCATGACGAATCACATTAGCGATCGCTTCTCGAAAAAAGCGAAAGATATCCTCTCTCGAATCAATCCAAGCACTATCAGATTTGGGTTCTCGCAAGGGTTGTAGATGCTCTTTGACACTCAAGGTTAATTCTCTTAAGTTAATCAGTTTTTGGAGCCATTGGTGTATCCCCCGATCCAGTCCAGATTGCAATTCTGGTGTAATCTCTAGCTTTTCTGCAATTGTGCGTGTGCTGCTGAGCTGATTGCGAAGCGCAAGCCCAACTGCTTCTAATCGATCTAAGATTGAGTTAATCAGGGGAGATGGATGACTGAGGGCTAGAAGCTCAATACTATCCATTGCCAATTTGAGTTCTTGAAGTGGGCCATCATGAATGTCTGTTGCGACTCGATGGAGGAGTTTCCGCGATTGTAAAAGAACAGCCTGTCGCTCAGCTAATTTCTGCTGTTGTTGGATAGACTGCCTGAGAATTGAATAAATGGCTACACCTGAACCTGTTCCAACCCAACCTAAGATTGGGATGGATAATGGAAGAATTAACCCTTGATAGAACAAGATAAAACTTAAAGCTACATAGCTTCCTACCAAGATCGGAAGAAGCCAGCCAACCAGCAGATGAACAGGTATAAGTTTATGCTTTTTGCCTTGGCTAAGTATATATAGGCTGATGAAGTCAAGACCCAAAGTTGTGATGATGTAGTCATACCAATTCGGGATTCTTGTCAGAAATGAATGGGTCATCAAACTAGCTATTTGATTAGCTTCTACTTCTGCAACAGACATCTCCCCAAAAGGAGATAGTTCTCGATAGGTTTCAAATCCTTTCCCTTCGGGAAGATCGATTAATACAAGTTTATCATGGAGCTTCTGAAGAGATTGGGGGTCAAAGGAAGGATTACAGTGTTCTATCTCTAGCTGAGAGGAAGGACATTTAAAATGAATATCAATACTAGGAAATGTATCAGCAGAACCCCAGAAGTTCATTTGAAAAGATAAAAGATTTTGTAAAATGCTAATCTTTTGAAAACCTTTGAGATTTCCTGAATTCATATAGAATTTTTCTAAGGCCATCGTTGCCATAGATTTAACCTTATGATGTATATTAATATCTGGATCATCTTCATAGCTAAAATTGGAAAAGAGCTCGGCTTTTCGAGCTGGGCTGTCTAAGCTTTGTGGATGTGCTGCATATCTGAAGTAACTTACTATCTGCTCTGGGGGAATAGAGGGATTTATACTTTCATTATCGAAAGGAAGTAAATTATGATAATCATTTATGACTGAATTTTCTGAGGGTAAGTTACTTGGACGAGCCACCAAAACAATCTGGTTTGAATATTTACTAATCAACTCTTGAAAGGGATGTTCTAACTGAGTATCTGTATCGAGCTCAATGTACTGGCTCATTTGAGTAGGCAAATTTATGACTACAAGCTTTGCACCACTGTTGATTAAGCTTTTTCCTAAAATTGCATAGAAAGTATTCAGTTTATATAAGTTATGAAAGTTATATCCTAAAATGGCAGGCTGCTCGATCTTAAGCAGTAGAATTTCTTTTGGCATAAGCCCTGGTTTATGCAGTCGTATTAGATGATCCTGAATGTCTAGCTCCATTTTATTGAGCATAGGTAAGTTGCTAGATACTGCACAGTAAAACAAGCTCCAAGCAGTTACTAAGCCAATACCTATTGCTGGCCGATATCTGATAGTGTTCATTCGATATTTCTATTATTTATTTGTTCGGTGCAGTCAATATAACATTGTTGGCTTGGGTCGGATTTGGTTTAAAGTTACACACAAATCTTGTGAACACTGTCTCAACCGCCAATGAGCCAATTTTGTACTAATCGTTCCATCATAGATAGTACCATTCAAATGAAACCCGTATATCGATCGGACATTATTGCCGTCAATTTATAGTTTCAGTTTAACCGAGCCTCCTTGTCCAATACCATCAGTAATTCGTCCAGCACCAATCCAGACTTAGGTTGCTGTGGCTGGGATATCTAACAGACTCAATAAAAGTAAAGTTTGGCATACAATACGAGATGCAAAAGGAAGCATGAGCCATTTATTCTTAGTTCAATAGTACAATTCTGACATTTGCCTTTGAGGGCGAGTTTTCTTCTCCAGTATATAGCACTTTACAGTTTGGTGAGGTACACCTAAATAGCTGTAAAGCTTATAGAACTCATTTGGGATCTCTGATGATGAGCTAAGATCGGAAAAAAATGTCGTACTCCCGCAGCTTAACCGATAAAGAGTGGGAACTCATCAAGCCATTATTACCCCGAAACAAGAAAACCAGACCGTTACTCAGTCAAAGAGAGAAATCTTGGATGTTATCTTCTATGACTCGCCAGCGGTAAACGCACGGGTAGTGAGAAACCGGGTTTTTTGCATCATACTTCGTTACAGCTCGCAGAAACGGTAAAAAACCCGGTTTCTGAAGGTTGTGATGCGTAAGTCCCAATCTAAAATCTCAAATCTCAAATCTCAAATCTCAAACCTCAAATCGCTTGACTGTGCAGCTTGGCTGAGAATAGTACAAGATGTTAAGTGCGATTCCCTACGGGATAGCTTCGCTTCACGCAAATTTACAAACACCAGCCGATCGAAGCTTATGGGTGACATTAATCGATGCTACGAAATCCTCGAAATTGAGCCTGGAGCTTCCTTAGAAGAAATTAAGCGCGCTTACAGGGATTTAGCGTTTGTGTGGCATCCCGATCGGTTTGCCCACAACGATCGCCTGCAACAAAAAGCTCACCAAAGATTAACAGAAATTAATGAAGCTTACCAGCAGTTGGTGTTGTTTCTGAGTCAGCCTGAATCGAAGTCGATCGAAAAACAGTTTCAGCAGCCGCCACCCCCTGCGCCTGAAAAGCCGCTGAGAAGGCGTTCTGGAAAATCAGCCGCCAGGCCTGGTTCTGGGCGCAGTCAAACCCGCCCAAAAGCCGCCTCCAAAAAATTTCCAACTCAAAAGAATTCTTCAAGCAAGAAACGATTTACAGCTCAAAATCGCCAAGCGTGGCGGGGAAGAAAGCAAGTTGGGCGAAGCGTGGCGAGGAAAGCACGGCCATCTCAAAACTATCCAAAGCTGATGTCGAAAAGAAAAAAAGAATTTTCAACTCAATACTCAAAACCGCGGCCATCTCAAAACTATTCAAGCTTTCCTTGGGGGCCGCTGGCAATCGCCGTGGCGAGTTACGCTTTGACCGGTTGGATTTTGACGGTATCACCCGCCCCGCTGTGGATGTGGGCTTTAATCTGCGGTGCAGATTGGCTGTGGGCGGCGATTTTGCTAGCAGAGGGTTCGGCAACGCCCAGAGTGTGGCTGGCGGCGTTAGTTTTGGCTGGGGCGGTAGGGGGGTCGATCGCCGGTTTTCAGGCGGGAGGAATGGTAACAGCGGCTGCTTGGGGCGCAGTTGGGGCTGGTTTGGGGGCGATCGCCAGTTCCGAGGCAGAGTCTCGGGCTGTGGCTGTAGTTTTAGCCGTAGCGGGAGTGGCGACCGTGGTGGGATTGATGGCTGGAACGGGTTCTGGGGATTGGGTCAAGGCGTTGGTTGTGGCGGTGTGTTGGGCGATTGTTGGCTTGACGTGCGGGCTGGCGGCGGAAGTAGGCGTGAATTCTGGCGGCCCCGTCGGGCTCGGAGGTGCGATCGGGCTGGGGATAGGGGCGTGGGCGGGGGTTTTGGCTGGGGCTGGTTCGGGGGCGATCGCGCAAGCCTTGGCCATCGCTGGATCTAAGACTGTTTATGGGGCTTGGGCGGCGATCGGGATTATTGCGGGAGTTGTGGCGCGGATGGTAGCTGGGGAAAGGTCGATCCACACTGGTAGCGGGCTTTACACGTTTACCCTGTTGGTGGCTACTTCCGGTTTCGGGCTGTGGCTGGGAAGTTGGTTGGTCGATCGTCTCTTTTTAATTAATAATTAGTCATCAGTCATTAGTCATCAGTCATTAGTCATTAGTCATTAGTCATTAGGGAAAATTACCCATTACCAATTCCCCATTATCCTATTTTCTAGCAACGACCAAGACGATTAGGACGTTCTTAATTGCTGAGAGCCTTCCTTCTTCCTTCTTCCTTCTTCCTTCTTCCTTCCATCCGTTAGAGAATCCGTTGCCGAACTTCCTTCTTCCTTCAGCTTCAGCATAACTCCCAGCACTTATCGCTTTTCAGCAGCGCTTCAAACTCCGCCATAGGCAAAGCTTTACTGAAAAAATAACCTTGAATTTCGTCGCACTCGCGATCGCACAAAAAAGCAAGTTCCGACTCATTTTCTACCCCCTCAGCAATCACAGTCATGTTCATGCCGTGTGCCATTTGAATAATCGCTATTGTAATCGCTGCATTTTGGCGATCCTCTGCAATATCGCGAATAAAACTCTTGTCAATTTTGATCGCATCAAACGGAAAGCGTTTCGGATAACTCAAAGAAGAATATCCCATTCCAAAATCATCAATTGCTATGCTAATCCCCATATCTCTCCACGCCGTAAAAGCTTTAACAGCAGTCGTTTCATCTTGCAAAATCAGACTTTCAGTCAATTCTAATTCCAGACATTTAGGATCGAGATTAGTTTCTCTCAATATTTGTCTGACTCTCTCCGTCAAATTTTTTTGCTCAAACTGGCGGGGTGACACGTTGACTGCTACCCGCAGGGGCGGCAAACCCTGTGTTTGCCAAACTTTAGTTTGCCTGCAAGCAGTCTCTAACACCCATTCGCCCAGCGGTGCAATCAAGCCCATTTCTTCAGCCATGGGAATAAATTCTCCCGGAGAAACTCTGCCCCTTTCTGGATGATTCCAGCGCACCAAAGCTTCAGCACCAATAATTTTCCCTGTTTTAATTTCTATTTGCGGCTCATAGTAAACTTCAAATTCCGAGCGTTTTAAAGCATTGCGTAGAAAAGTTTCTTGAGTGAATCTCTTGATGGAACTATGCGCGACTTTTGCAGTATGAAACTGATAATTATTTCCCCCTTGTTGCTGAGAATTGTACATAGCTGTATAAGCATTTTTTAGGAGTTTGTCTCCATCGCTGGCGTCGCTTGGAGATAAAGAAATGCCGATACTTGCCGTGAGGTAAAGTTCCGAGCCTTTGACAATCATAGGTTGGGCTACAATATCTAAAATGTTTTGAGCAATCTTGGCAGCATCCTGTTTTTCCGCAACTGGTTCTAGAACAATTGCAAATTCGGCCGCTTCCAAACGAGCCACAATATTAATGTTCTCCGTGCAGTTACTAAGCCGCTCGGCAAATTTGCAAAGTACGGAGTCGCCGATTTCATGTCCCAAGGTACTGTTAATTCGGTTAATTCTATCTAAACTGAGAGTGATAACGGGAATGAGTGCTGACCATTTTTTTTGCTTGTCTAATATCTGACTTAGCAGCTCTCGGAACAACGAACGATTTGGCAAGTTTGTCAAGCTATCGTATTGATGTCGGTGGAGAGCTAATTGAATAGTTGTGTGCAAGTTTTTTTCCTCAAATGGTTTGACAATATAGCCGAAGGGTTTGGTCGCATTGACGCGCCACAAAGTGTTTTCGTCAGCATAAGCTGTCAGATAAACTACCGGGATTTGAAAGCGCGATAAAATTTCTGCTGCTGCTGTAATGCCGTCCATTTCTCCTTGCAGGTTAACATCCATCAAAACCAAATCTGGTCGGAATTTCGCTACAGATTCAATTGCTTCTTCTCCCGAATAGACCATACCAGTTATTCGATATCCTAGAGATATTAAACAGTCTGAAATGTCTTCCGCAATTATGCTCTCGTCTTCAACAATCAGAATTTTTTTGTTAAACACTAAATTCTCTCCTAAGAATGCAATTGGGGTTGGGAAAAGGTTATTTTAAAAGTCGTGCCAGCAGTTTCTAACAGTTCTAGTTTCCCCCGGATTTGCTTGACTAAAGACCCGACCAGTCGCAAGCCCAACGTTCGGGCTTTTCGATAATCTAAGTCTTGAGGAAAACCAATTCCGCTGTCGCTCACGGTTAGCACGCAAAGTCTATTATTTCCTAAAGTAAAATCTATGTTAATTTTACCTTTGATTTGTCCTGTAAAAGCATATTTGAGAGCATTTGTCACAAGCTCGTTGATAATTAATCCGCAAGGAACGGCCGTATCAATATTAAGAGAACACGGCGCAATATTTGTTTGCAACTTAACGCCTTCTGCATGAATTTCATAAGCTTGGAATAAATTGTGGGCGAGATTTTGGATATATTCAGCAAAATCAATGTTTGACCAGTCTTTGGATTGATATAATTGTTCGTGAACCAGAGCCATCGATCTGACTCGGTTTTGACTTTCTTTTAACATTTCACTAACGCGGCTGTCTTGAATGTAGCGAGACTGAAGTTTCAGCAGGCTAGAAATAACTTGGAGGTTGTTTTTGACGCGGTGGTGAATTTCTTGGAGAAGGACTTCTTTTTCGGCGAGGGACGCTTTGATTTGATCCTCATCCCGTTTGCGCTCTGTAATGTCGCGTACTACTGCTTGGAGAAATTTTTGTCCGTTAATTTCCATTGCGTTTAACAGAACTTCTGCGGAAAATTCTGAACCGTCGAGTCGTTGGTGTACCCAGTCAAATCGACAGCTACCTACGAGCATTGCTGTGTTCATTTTCTGTGATACTAAACTGGCTGAATCTTGTCCGTTAGGCTGAAATGGCGGGGAAAATTCGCTCGGATGCTTGCCGTAAAATTCTTTTTTGTTGCTACAGCCAAATATTTTTAAAGTGGCGTGGTTGCAGTCAAAAAAATATTGTTCGTCGAGCAGCATTACTGCGTCGCTGGTGGCTTCATAAAGGCTGCGAAATTTGTGTTCTGATTCTTGCAGCGAGCAGATCAATTGGTTTTTTAGAGCTTCTGCACGCTTGCGTTCGGTAATGTCTGTCCCTACACAAACTGCTGCGGTTCCCTGAAGATATTTCTGAACTACTATCAAATAATTTCGGACTAACCCGTTAATTTGTATGTCTATTTCTTGGGAGGTTTGCTGAGATGAACTGTCAAAAAAATTGCGGATCATTTCTTCAAAACTCGATCCTTTGTCGAGAAAGTTGATTTCTTGACCGACAAAGCTTTCAGGAGACAGTTTGAACGAGGTTGCTAAGTGCTGGTTGACTCCGATATACCGCAAATCTGAACTGATCCAAGAAATTAGTCCGGGCACGGCATCCAACACGGCGCGAAGTTGGTCTGTAGCTTCTTGGAGTGCTTCTTCCGATCGCTTGCGATCGCTAATATCTATCGCCGTTCCGCACAAGCCTAAAATAGCGCCGTTTTCAGCTTGGTTGACGATGCTGTTGACGCGCAGATGGACGGGAGTACCGTCTTTGCGAATATGTACTGTTTCGTAAGGAGAATTAGCGGTTTGTGGCTGAATTTTGGTTCTCGCTAAAAGTTGGGCAAATATTTCTCTTGGTTTATTTTTTTGGTCGTGAACTAAAAAATCGGTGAAGCGGCGGCCGATCATTTCTGGCGGTTCGTAACCGTAGATGCGTTTGGCGGCGGAATTGACAAAAGTCAAGAGGCCTTCAATATCGATCGACCAAATCAATTCTTGGGAGGTTTCTACGAGGTTGCGGTACTTTTTTTCGCTTTCAGCAAGTGCTGCATGGAAGACTGCCGTTTGCTGCTGAAGTCTGTCTTCTAATTCTTGATTTACCGTTTCCAGAGTGGCGATGGACTGCTCGCGCTCGGTAATTTGAGTAGAAACACCCACTGCCCCGACAACTTCGCCGTTTCCATCTCGCAGGGCGGCAGATCGAATTTCGTACATAAAATGTCCCTCTCGGACCTTCCAAGTGCGATCGTTTCCTGCTAGTACCTCGGCAATATTTTCTAAGATATCTGGCTGGCTGCTGTAAACTTCAAAAATCGACAGCCCGACAGTTGTACCTGGTTTGAGCCCCAAATTTTCTAATCCTTTGCCTTCTGCAAGGGTTAACTTGCCGTCTCTGTCTGTTGCCCACAGGAAAATCGAGCCACAACTGACGGCGGCGTGCAGGGTTTCATTGGCTTGTTTGAGCCGATCGATTTCTGCGTGAAGCCGCTCCTGGGTGCTGTTTAATTCTACCGTTAGTCGATCGGCTTTTTGCTGCCAAGTAGCAGCAGTGTCGCACATCTCTGCGATATTGGGGGAACGACAGATGGATTGGTTGCAGTGTGACATGGTTACTCTGGGATGCACTGTATATTTAACCCCAGCCTATCTTTTAAGCATAAACTTTTTAAGTCAAATATTACAGTTAGCTGCGATACTCATCCGAGCAATATGCGATAGTTTAAAGCTAGTTTCAAGGATTCAGGAATTGTGGCTCGCTCAGGGTTTCTGGCGACTGTTCAGAAATTGACAATCAAGTGAATAATGCCTGCAAATCGGTACTTTTACTGTAAGTATGTGTAGTCTTACAAAAAGAATTTCCGCAATTCTAGGCTTGCACAAGAACTGGAATTGTAAATTTATTATATTTGTATGCGTAGATTCACGCACCGAGAAATCCGGAATCGGAAATTAGGAAATATAGCCAGCGCCTGAATGGTTAGGAGGTGCTTAGTTGCTGAAACTCATGAGATCGATTTTTTCTTACTTCTTCTCTCTTCCTTCTTCTTTCTTCTTTCTTCCTTATACCTTCAATTGATGCCCCAAATTTTGATATTTTTGTCGATACTGCCGCTAATAATAGTTTCACTATCGCTGCTAAAAGTAAGACAAGTAACAGAGGTTTGATGTCCGCTGAGAGTGTGAATATGTTCGCCGGTACTTGCATTCCAAAATTTGATATTACCATCGGCACTAGCACTGACAACAGTGAGTCCGTCGGGACTAAAGGCGATCGCATTTATCGAGTTAAAATGCCCTGCCAAAGTGATTGGACTATCTGGATTCGATAGCTGCCGCAGTTGAATGTTTCTGTCCCAGCCACCAGCCGCCAAAGTCTGCCCGTCTCGACTGAAAGCCAGACAATTCGCATCACCTTTAATTGTTTGGGAGCATTCTCTGCTGCGGAGGTTCCACAGCTTAATTGTACCGTCAGAACTGCTGCTAGCGAGAGTTTGTGCGATCGGGCTAAAAGCAAGACTAACAATTCCTGCTTTATGAGATCCCCAAGTTAAAAGATTGCCAAAGGTACAGATTAACTTTCCCGTCTCTAAATTCCAAATTTTGATAGTAGTATCTGCCGAACCGCTGGCGATAACTTGACTGTCGGGACTGATGACAATTGCGCTAATTTCCGCTTCATGTCCGAGGGAAGTATGCTGCAATTCTCCTCCCTGCCAAATTTCGATCGCGCGGTGTTTCGGAGTATTTCTGCTCCTCACAAAAACTTCGCTTTCTTTGGAAAGGACAAAAGTTTCTTGAGCGCGGGGATATTTGTCAATAGTATAGAGTATTTCTCCTGTATCTACATCGCAAATTCTAATTATTTTCCCGTGCAAACTCGCCGTGCGATCACCTCCCGGACTAATTGCAAGATTTGTCCCAGTTTTCACACTGCGGATGCAGTCAAAAAGCTTGTAAGGGATGAATTCTTTTAAAGCTTGGCGCACTAGAGGTTCTGTCCTCGATCGCAAAATTAAATAAGCAACTCGCTGCACTTCTGCTGCGGGGTCAAGCAGCGCCTCAATTGCTAAATTTAAACCAGCGCCTCCGTATTTAGGAGCATCTTTAACAGCCGCAATCCGCGACTCGATACTAGGACTGTTGAAGCGCTGCTTGACTCCGGCAATGCCTCCCAAAACAGCGGCGGCGATCGGGATTTGACTTTGGCCGCCGAGGACGGCATCATATTCTCTGGGTTGGTTAGAATTGTCGGCCATCATACGATTTTAGATTTTAGATTTTAGATTTTAGATTTGAAGAATTGGAGGATTGAAGAAAGCGAACTCACGGATGAATCTGGGGAATTGTTATCGGATACTCTGTGGTGATTTTCTGAACATATGAATCCGGGGGCTTGTAACCTGGCTGCTTTCGGTGACGCTCAAACCTCGTTTAAGGGCGCAAGTTCTAACTTATTGACTGTTGCAGTTTATAGTATTATAATCAAATCAGCGTTTCACACAAAAATCCGAAAGTGATATGTCACACTTCACAACGATCAAGGTTCAGATCAAGAACGGCGAACTGCTACATCAAGTGTTGGAAGAGTTGGGTTATCAAGTAGAGTGCAATGTGCAGGTACGGGGTTATCGGGGTGACAAAACTAATGCCGAGTACGTGATTCGGCAATCCAATGGTTACGATTTGGGTTTTCGCCGCAGCGGAGAGGATTACGAATTGGTGGCGGATTTTTGGGGCGCTCGAATTAATCAGCAGGAATTTGTCAATTCAATCAGTCAAAAATACGCGCGCAAAAGTTTGATGGCGGCGGTGCAGTCAGAGGGTTTTCATGTTGAAGAAGAGGAAACTTTGGCAGATGGAACGCTGAGAGTTGTAGTGGGTAGATGGGTTTAAGACTCGCGTTTGATTAACTCGTTTTTAGGTATCAAGAGGAATCACCATGTGGCGATCGCCGATCGTACTAATTATCCTCGCGCTTGTAGTTGGCATTGTTGGCGCGATCGCCCTTGGAGCATACCGCTGGCATCTCGGTACCAAGGAACTGCGAGCCAATCTAAAATCTGCACGCTTGCCGATTAAACCTCTGACATTTGATGCGCGGGAAATCGCCGATTTATCTCAGCCCGTGCAGCGCTACTTTCGCGCGGTGATCAAGGATGGACAACCGCTAATTGCAGCAGCGCGGATTTCCCACGAAGGCACGTTTAACATGAGCGAAACCGCAGAAAAATGGAGCGCCTTCAACTCAACTCAACTCGTAATTACTCAGCGCCCTGGCTTTGACTGGGACGGGCGAATTGCCATGATCCCCGGTATCAATGCGTTTGTTCATGATGCCTACATTTCTGGCGAAGGCATCCTCCATGCGGCGCTGCTGGGCCTGGTGACTCTGGCGGATATCCGCGGCACTCCAGAAGCTGCACAAGGGGAACTGATGCGCTTTTTCGCGGAGGCTGCTTGGTATCCGACGAGACTGCTGCCGAGTCAGGGTGTTCGCTGGGAGGCGATCGACAATTCTTCCGCCAGAGCAACGCTACAGGATGGCGACACCGCTGTTTCCCTGGATTTCCGCTTTGATGAAGCGGGGCTAATCGCCAGTATCCGCGCCGAGGCCCGCGCCCGTACAGTTAACGGTGGGCTGGTGTTTGCGCCCTGGCAGGGCCGTTTCTGGGACTACGAACTGCGAGACGGTATGCGGATTCCGCTCTCCGGTGAGGTGGCGTGGCAACTGCCTGATGGCTCGCTATTGCCCTACTGGCGCGGCCGCATCACGAATGTTGCCTATGAGTTTGCACGATGATTCTAGTTTGTGTTGTGAAGTTGCTTTGCGATTGTTAGATGAGTACGATCGCGCCGATCGCCAGTGGATCGATACTGTACGAGTTAAGATAGATGCTGCTGTTGCCATGTCCGAACATACTCAACCGATGGAGGGCGAAACCTTTATTGCAGGAATTTGCGATCGTTTCCGGCAAGTACGCGAGAGTAAACAAGGCTATACTAATTGAAATGCTTGTATGATAGTTGCATTCAATTCCTGCATTTGCTGACTTCCTAACTCGCCCAATCGTCTCAGTATTAATCTCTGTTCAAGACTGACAATCCGAGTTACTCTAACTTTAGAAGATACTTTTAATCCCGTGCTGGGAAATTCGGGATCTGAAGCATTTAAAGCAAATTCATCTAAACTTAGGCTAGAGACATTTTGCGAAGAAATGAAGCAGATCGTAATTTCATCTATGGTTGAACTTGCCCACAGCACTAAAGCCGGACGTAACTTTTTATGACTCAAATCTGTAAAGGGAAATTCAGCTAAAACAATATCTCCTTTTTTTAGCTTCACTAAATTGGCTCTCCATCTTCAAGGGTGTAAATATCAGGTTCGTCGTGCAGGAATTGAAATGCTCCTCCGCTTTGGGCTAACTGGGTTATTTCCACAGTAGAAGGATAGGGGATGTTATTAAAGAGTTTTGCTTTTATTAGCAATTGCTCGTCTTCTGAGAGTGTCTGGATGATTTGTACTAAGGATTCAATGAGTTTTGTGTTCATAGCTGAAAAAATCTGGGGATATTTTATTTTACTTCAACAAGGCAACCTTCGATGATTATAACAAAACAACTAAGAGCGGGAAGCGAAGCTATCCCGTAGGGAATCGCCCGATCCAGTAAAATTCGGAGATAGCAAAGATTTACTCCTCGAAGTCCACCTGCTTAACCTGCTCTAAAGGTAGATCTAGCGCTTCTGCAATTTGCTCGTCGCTCAAGCCAAACTGCCGTAATTTATCTATTGTTTCAATCTTAGTTTGATTTTTGGTTTCATCGTACAAGTCGGGAATTTCCTGCTGACTTTTATCGGGGGTAGGAGTAGAGGAATTAGGACAATTGTTAATGTAGCTAATTTTGTTACTATTTTTAATAGTATTTTTATTACCAAGATTTATATTATGATTTATTTGCCTTTCTATAACGGATTCAAGATTACTTTTTTTAACAGGTTCGCCAAAGATTTCAGATAACATTTGCAAAAGCTCGTAACTGGCTTTTTTAACGTGCTGGGAGCTATAACCATAAGTTTCTGCAACGTCAGCATATCTTTGACGATTCAGTATGCCTGCGATAATCCTCCGCTGCAAGTTATTTAGACGTTTACCTGTGTTGGTATAGACAGCTTCATCGACAAATTGCAATATCTGAGGACTGTCCATAGGTGGGATGGTGAGATAGGTATGGTTACTATACCAAACTTTTTCCAACTTTTTCCAACTTTTTGAGCTTCGCATCCCAATTTTAGGAAGTTCCAACTTTTTCCAACTTTTTTTACTTTACATTTTTTGTGCGATCGGTCTAACCTCTATAGATAGGATGTATGGAGAAAAGGTACAAGCTTTGGGATTGAATATTATTGACGCTGGAGGGTACTTGATTCAGGTTCCATGACTAGAGAGTCGGGGTTATCTTGGAAACACGCGGTATGTAGCGGCTGCCTGAGTTTTTGGTGGTGCCCCTGCCAGCACTCCCTTACCTTAAGTTTTTTTAAATCATCAGCAGATTCAAGTCTGGTAGTTACATTTCAATAATATGGATTTAGTTCCCTTTCTCCAGGCAATTCCTTCAGTGACTAACCCTTTAACATTGATTACGTTTATCGTAGTTGCGCTCGTTGCGACTTTGCTGATTGTCCTAAAGTATACTAAGGGCTTAGAAAAAATTCAAGAACTGCTTTTTGGAACACACCCTGGTTCTCTCCAACAAGGTGAGTTTGTCCGAATTGTCAATAGCGTCATCTTCGCTCTTTTGGCAATTACCGCCATGCTGTTCGCGTTACTAGCATATGACTACTCCATCAATCTGCAAAAAACTCAAACTCAGACTGGTCTAGCTTGTTATGGAGCAGCTTGTACAGAGAGAGATCCCAAGGATGCTGGCTGTGATAAAGGAGTAGATACGATTACATAAACAGTGGCTAGTTTCCCAGAGCTGGGTGAGAAGTTCAAGAACTTGAGATTGGAGATGAGACATTCTTCTAGATGCAATGCTAGTTGGATAAAAGCACCGCAAGTGATAGGGGCAACGATCTACTTTGAGGATAATATGGAAAAAGATATCAGCCACTAAAGATCCAGAATGATGGTATCGATGATGCACATTTTACCAATATGTTTTTCAGAAATATAGATAGTCGAGGCTGCATTGAGTACCCTGGTAAAGAACCTCAATGCACGGGTTTTGTAAAAGGTAATAGCTAATAATTAATAACTACAAAGCAGCATTATCTCACTTTTTGGGAGCGGGCGGACGAACAATCTTGGTGTAGTAACAATTGTATATTTTTAGCGATCGCCCTAACCAGAAAACCAAAGTGCGATCGCCCGCAACTACCAAATCGTTTCAACGTGAGGAATATCATACCGCCGCCCGATCGCATCTTAGTTTCGATCGCGCGGCAATTGCTCGATCGCCTGGATGATGCAACGATCGGTCAAACAACCGGACTGAGTATTGAGGATGTGCGGAATTTGCGATCTGCTCGAAATTAGAGCCAAGTTATCCACCTGCTTTCAGCCACCCAAAAACCTGCTCCACTGTCAAATCTAATGTTAAAAAACTTGGCACGGGCAACCGATCTTGTCCCGTTAACTCAACAGGTTCTCGTCCGGGAATAAATGCTAAAATAAACCGTTCCTCTGGATCGATTAACCATCCGAGCTGAGTCCCGTATTTCAAACAGTGTAAAATATTACTAATCACCTTAGTTGCTTTCTGGTCTGGGGATAAAATTTCTACTGTCCAGTCGGGATGAATTTCAAAGGAATTCGGAACTTCGCCATCCGCTTCAAAAGTGATTCTATCCCAAGCAAATACTGTAGCATCAGGTACAATAGAACGCCCGCCAAAAGTACAGCGCAATTCGGGAAAAGCAAGAGCAATTCGTTCTGTTTCCGCAACTAGATTAACAGCGTTGCAAAACTTGAGTTGCAAACGAGAATGTTTGCCTTGAGGCATAATCTTTTGGTGAATGCGTCCGTTAATAAATTCACTCGCAGGTTGAGTTTCCGGTAGTTTGAGGAAAGCTTCGAGAGTGAGAGAAATTGGAAGTGCTGCTGTCATCGCTTTGAATTCGGTGTCATTGCCACTCTCCCATAATTTTATCATTAACTCTATTCTATGTTTGTAGGCCGATCGACCTCACCCTCACCCTCATCCTCCAGAATCTCACCCAAATAGCGCTGCACAAACTCCCGCGCTGCATCTATATCGAGCAACTTTAACGCCACAACCATCTTCACAAGCGTGTCTCCAGTTGGATCTATCAACTCATTAAACCAACGATAGACAACAGAACTTCGCACACCCATTGCGATCGCCAATTTGTTTTGGCTAATGCCATAGGTGTTCAGCACAACTCTCAAAACTCGACCAGCTTTTCCCATGCACCCCATGATGCCAAGGGATGCCCCAACCGTAAATAACTACACATATGTAGTTATTGCAGTATGATATAGGTAACTACACATATGTAGTTATTGGTGGATTTTGAAGATGAGGACTTCCCAATGGCTAAAGACTTTCTAACCGAACCGCCCAACGACATCCAACAAGAGGCCGAGCCCACGGACGATCGAGAAAACCGGGAACCCTTGCGTATCATGGTTGTTGGCTCCCGCCAAGGCATAACCGCCGTAGTAAATTGGCTGGTGCGACTAGGTTTTGCCCAAATGGCAGACTGGAGCGACTTGCAGCGTGCACCGAATACGGGCCAGTGGATGCGCGTGCTGACAAAATGGTTGCAGAAGAATTGAAGCTACTGACGAGTAGGGCGATCGCATTTCCTAAACCTGATGTTTGGGAATCGTGCGATCGCGCGGCAATTGCTCGATCGCCTGGATGATGCAACTATCAGTCAAACAACGGGACTCAGTATTGAGGATGTGCGGAAATTGCGATCGCCATGAGATTTCTTTGCCAACAATAATCACAACTGCAAAGCCCCAGACACCTTGGCATTTTTAACACTTGAAATCCGAATCAAAGACCCTGATTTTACAGCAATCTTAGGTTTCCATTCATAAACCCCATCGCTAGTAGCGCGGTTGGCTATGCTTTCAACCGACTTATTCTCTTGATACAGCTCAATCTTGACCTCATCCTCAATATTGTCTCTCCACAAAATCAAATAAGGTTTATTGGCTTCCACCTGCACTTGGACTGCTGGCTGAGCCACCAATATTTTTGGTGAAGCTGTCTGAAATTTTCTATTCCTAAATCCTAAATAGTGCGGCAGTTCCCGAGTGGCAATATTATTCGATTGAGGCAACATAATCTCCCCGACTTTAGGATTGAATAGATAAGTTGAGAGTCCGCCGTCGATCGTCACTATATCTCCTTTCACTCCGAATTCTCGCATTAACTTAGCTGCTGCATCTAATGTCGCTTCATTAACTGTGATAATTGCCAGCAATTCATTACCCTTGCGACCATCTTTGTCCAGCGTACCGATGACGTGATACCTATTTGCCGGATTTTTAGATATGAGTTTAGCTGGATGGTGCTTGTATTCGTAAGTAACAACTGCATTTTGTACTTCTTTTTGATTCAATGGCTTTCCTGTTTGCGGTTCGTAATTTGTGATATATGCTTCTCGATCGTTCCACACCAAAGCTTTCAATCGAACATTTTTATACTGCCCATCTTTGGGTTTCTTGACGGGGCCGTAGAGGCCGTTACCGCCAGTAATAACTTGACCGTTGAATTTGATAGGAAAAGATAGCTGCGTGCTGCGTTGGTATTGTTCAAAAAAAGAACAATTAATCACGGAAAAAACATCGTTACCGTAAAGCTTTTTGTATTCTCCTGTAACTTCAGAGAATAACTTGCTCTTAAAGAAAGGACTGTAATATTTGTTTTCTCCCTGATAATACAATCCTTTATTGAAAGCCATCCGATCCACCTCTCCAATTAGCTGGTCTATTTGCATTTTTTGGACGTTAATAACTTGCAAATAAGCCAGATTTCCGTTGGGTAGTTCTTTTTTGTACAACTCTGCACCATCTCTGGTATCCACAGGTTGAAAATAACTGACTGGGCTGGAAAGTTGTTCGATCGCAAAATGTGCAACTGCTGCCACAATAGCAACAGCAAAAATCATCAAAAAAAACGGCAATATTTTTTTGATCGCATTCATAAATATTAATTTGTTTCAAGACCACAAACCAAACTATCTTAAAAATAGCTTATACGCCGGATTTTGACTCTCATCCCCATAGTGATAGCCCAGCGTATCCAAAAAAGCCTGCCATTCCTGCATCTCATCGGGCGGGACTTGAATTCCCACCACAATTCGCCCGTAATCTGCGCCGTTATTTCGATAGTGAAAAACGCTGATATTCCAGTTAGGGCTCATCGAACCGACAAACTTCATCAACGCACCCGGACGTTCGGGAAATTCAAAGCGATAAAACAATTCATGATCGGCCAGCATCGAACGCCCGCCCACCATATGCCGCACGTGCAATTTCGTTAATTCATCATCAGTTAAATCCAAAGTCTTGAAGCCACAATCTTCAAAACTTGCCGCTATATTCACCGCATCTGCACGGTTTTGAATTTGTACACCGATAAAAATATGTGCCTCTTTCTCATCTGCAATTCGATAGCTAAATTCAGTTAAATTGCGCTTTCCAAGACATTCGCAAAACCTGCGGAGACTTCCCGGTTGTTCGGGAATTGTGACTGCAAAAATGGCTTCGCGGCGTTCGCCAAACTCGGCTCTTTCTGCTACAAAACGCAGCCGATCGAAATTCATGTTCGCGCCGCAAGCAACAGCAATTAATGTTTGTCCTGCGATTTGTTCCCGTTCCACGTAAGCTTTCGCACCTGCGATCGCCAAAGCGCCAGCAGGTTCTAAGATCGATCGCGTATCTTCAAAAACATCCTTAATCGCCGCGCAAACATCATCCGTATGCACCAAAATAATCTCATCCACATACTCCTGACACAACCGAAAAGTTTCCTTCCCCACTTCCCGCACAGCAACGCCGTCAGCAAATAAACCCACCTGCGACAAACGCACCCGTTTACCCGCTTTCAGCGATTGATTCATTGCATCGGAATCCACCGGTTCGACGCCGATAATCTTAATTTCCGGCCGCAACCGCTTGACATAGGCCGCAATTCCCGAAATCAATCCACCGCCACCAATTGCCACAAAAATCGCGTGAATTGGTTTTTGATGTTGCCGCAGAATTTCCATGCCGATCGTACCCTGTCCAGCAATCACGTATGGGTCATCAAAAGGGTGAATAAAAGTCATACCTTTTTCCGCCTCTAATTGGCGCGCAAAGGCGTAGGCATCATCGTAAGCATCCCCATGCAAAACTACCTCTCCACCACGGGCTATCACCGCATTTACCTTCACCTGCGGCGTAGTTACGGGCATGACTATGATCGCGCGAGTTCCCAGGTGGCGGGCGGCGAGGGCGACTCCTTGGGCGTGGTTGCCGGCGGAAGCTGCAATGACACCTTGTGCTAGCAAATCCGGTGACAGTTGCGCCATTTTGTTGTACGCACCCCGCAGTTTGAAGGAAAACACCGACTGCATATCCTCTCGCTTCAGCAAAAGTTTATTGTTGAGCCGTGCTGATAGATTGGGGGCTACTTCTAGGGCTGTTTCTTGAGCAACATCGTAGACGCGGGCGGTGAGGATTTGTACTAGGTAATCGCAAAGCATGAGGTTAGCAGGTTGGTTGATGCCGGATGGTGGGATAATTGTACGGCACTTGTGCGATATTTAGGTTGAAATTTTGGGGAGAAGGATAGTTCGATCGCCAAAGTTACCCTAATTCAATTCCTTTAATGCAATATCTCGGTTAGTTTTAGCCTCTTGATAATCTGGGTTAATTTCTAATGCCTTATCAAAACTGGCAATTGACTCTTGATAGCGCCCTAGTTCAAGTAGAGCAATACCGCGTAAATTCCACGCTTCGCATGAATCAGGCTTGCATTCAATAGCTCCTTCATATTGTTGTATCGCTTGTTCATAATGACGGGATTCAATAGATGAATTCCCTGCTTTCATGTATAGTACATATAGCAATGCTTGAAGCTTAAGATCGATTTCTTGTGGCGGTTCTTCAGATATTTTAACTAATATATTTTTTACTATCCAAAGTAGTGACCCTGGCTGAGCCCTATTTAGCTCTAGAGAGCTGCTAATAAATTTGGAGATAATAGTAGTAGATAGCTCAAACACGCCAGAACCCCAATCAAAAAAATCGGGAGCACGACGTATAATATATTTAATAGCAAAAAGTGGCAGTATAAAAACAAAGCAAATGTTACCCAAACGATCGCGAAAAATTTCCCGTCGTTGATTGAGGTGACTGAGAATAGCAGGTACTGTATCTAAATTATAATAATCACCATCACCACCATATCCTGGTTTGATATAAGGTTCCAGTGACTTTTCTAGTCCTTGAATGAAGAGAATGTTTAGATCGTTGCGATCGCCCCGATTTGCAACAAGGTCATACAGATTATCAATTGGTTCTGTCAATTTTAAAACTGCTATTTTTTTATCAGATAAATCTTCTTGCACCCTATAAATTAACTCAGTACCTTCTGCCGGAGAGCATTGCACAAACACAATACCGAACCCTTTAGTTCGTTTGAGACATCGCAATAAAGCCCGATAGACTCCCTCTGGGCTAGTGTCAAGTGCTTGAGTAGAAGAAGATTGACTCATGATGGTAATTGCCGAATTTTGGCAACTGCAGCTTGAAACTGCTCGATTTCTTCAATCAAAGGATGAACGTTGTACCAGCGTTTTAGCTTACCCTTATCATAATAGCGATATTCCAACAAACAGCGGGTGAGCAACAGGCGCAGAAACTGTTCGTTATTGTTTGCCTGCTTTGTGCAATAAACAGCAGCCAAAATTTCCCACTGATGTTCTAGAATTGCATTGAGATAGGTTTCTCGTGTTTCTGCAATTGCCCTTTGCACTGCTTCAGCGCTAATTGGTAACTCGTCCGTCCAGTTGACAGCGATTCGGATCATCTGCATCAAATTCCTCGCGTGGCCACCACTCATGATGCAAAGCTGGTTTAATGTATCTGAACTATCGAACACAGCGGGAAGATCTAAACCGGCCACACTACCATCCATAGTTTGAGTCAGTCTGGAGTCGATCACCTCCAGCCGCCGACAGATAATTTCCCGCAATTTGCCTAGTCCATTTGAGTTGACTGTACCATCGGGATTTTTCACCATCACCATCGGTAAAATATTAGTCTTTTCGTAGTTATCTTCAAGCTGTGTCGCCCGTCCCGAATATACCATTGCGATCGGAACCGTATAGATTACATGACAGGTCAAGCCCCGCAGAATTTCACTCCGATTTAAGTAAATTTCGTCATAATTGCTGGGAGTTCCTTCCTCTTTAGTTTCTGCGATTCTATCCAAATTATCGGCAATCATCACAATGCCACGACAGTCTGTAGATAGGGATTTCTCAGCTTCTTTGATGAAATCATTCAGGGCATCTACCAAAGACGGAGTATTAGCATTAATTTTCTGTCGCAGTTCGCGTCGCTTATCTGGATTTGCTCGTAAATTTGCCGTAATTTTGCCAAACTGGGCAACTTGTCCCTCTAAATTTAAACCTTCAAATGATAGTTCTGTCAGTGCCAAATCTCTGAGAGATTCGCCTCGATTTTTCAGCCAATCTAGTAAAGGGTTATGGTTTTGTAGCTTGATCGCTTCTACTAGATGCCGAGTGCAAGCAAACAATATGTCGGCATACTCCGCATCCTGGGGTTCAATGTCCTCATCATCTGCTGCAAAGTAAACCACAAAATACTTCTGTTGTTCTAGGTATTCCTTCAAGCGCAGAAGTTCTGTGGATTTTCCTACTCCTCGGTGGCCGGAGTAAAGCTGGCAAGTCGGTTTCTTCGATCGGGTAATCTTTCGGCCTAACTCCCGTACTACTTCCCAACCACCCCGAACTTCTTGACAATCCACATAAGCCTCTTTCGACGGAGGCTGAAATGGTTCAAAGGAACTGTAGATTTCAGTTAGCAAATCTAGCGTCACCAGCTACCTCAAGTAAAATTGTTTCACAAGCACCAGTATAATCTACAAGGTATTGAATGAGGATAGAATTTTCGGGATTAGCCGATCGACTCAAATCTAGCAATAGACATCTCCAAAAATAATTAAAGCCTTTGTGTAACGCCGGCTGTATGACGTAAATGCAATCATCCTAAATTAGCG
>NZ_JAUBSF010000080.1:0-31647 GCF_036704615.1 Microcoleus sp. K4-B3 | reverse complement strand
TTTGAGCCAAAATTCTCATGAAACTACTGCTCGATCGAACCCTCGATCGATTTATGAATGATTTGCGATCGCTATAGGCGAAGGTCAACTGAAAGTTGTTGCGGTTCCAAGTAATTCGGAAAAAATCAGCGAGCGAGATATTGCAAATGCTTTCCTTTGGTTAGCCGCGCAAACTAATGTAGCAATCAACGTCTACAAGCTACAAAAACTCTTGTATTACGCTCAAGCTTGGTATTTAGGAGTTTACGGCAAGCCACTCTTTGATGCAGATTTTCAAGCCTGGATTCACGGACCGGTGATTCCTGATTTATTGGAGAAGTATCAACGCCAATTTAGCTGGGAACCAATTGCAGAGAAAATCGAACAACCGAAACTTCCCCAAAAAATTGGGCAATTTATCGAAGAAGTTGGTGAGGCATATTTTGAGTATGATGATGAAACTTTGGAACGAATGATTTGCAGTGAAATGCCTTGGGTGGAAGCGAGAGGAGATATACCCAGAGACGAATCTTGTCATGCGATTATTTCTCAAGAATCAATGAAAAAATATTATTCGGCCCGTGTCAAAGAAGAAACCTCAGTCTAAAATTGTCCCTTCTCAACCGAAATCGCCCGAAGGTTTGGGATTTTCCTTCAAGTACCTGCAAACTCAGAATGAAAAATTTTCAATTTGCGATCGGGATCGGTAAGCACTCATTTTCTAAATAATAAACGATGAGGCTACTATGAATCAGGTAGCTCAAGTTATGCTAGGATACTCTTGCGAAAAGTAGTGACATGACACGCGATCGCTCCCATTAAAATCCTGATTGCCTATGTTAAAATTATGGAAGCTCAACCACGAGAAGTACAAAACTACCTGAAAGCCGACGGGACAAGTCCCTTTGAAGGATGGCTTGATTCCCTTCAAGATACTAAAACTGTATCTAAAATCAAGAAGCGACTGAGGCGAGTTGAGCTAGGCAATCTGGGAGATTATCGCTCAGTAGGAGCGGGAGTGTATGAACTTAAAATTGATTATGGCCCAGGCTATCGGGTGTATTTTGGACAAGTCGGGTTAACAGTTGTGTTGCTGCTATGTGGCGGTGATAAAAGCACTCAAGAACAAGATATTAGCCAAGCTAAAAGATACTGGAGAGATTATGAAAGAACTCAAAGTGCCAACAACTAGAAGCTACCACGAATACTTGATTTCTTCTTTAAAAACCCCTGAAAGTGCTGCTAGCTATATCGAGGTTATGTTGGAATTAGAGTCAGAAAAACCAGAACCGGAATTACTGCGAGCAGGACTTAAAGATGTGGTGGATGCTTATTTACAGATGAATAAGTTATCGACAGAAGCTAAACTTATATATGAGAAGCTCGATCGAATGTTGTCAGAGAGTGGGGGGGAGGAAATTTATGCTTTGATAACTCTACTAGATAAATTGGGGTTGCAGTTGGCTGTCGCAGTAAAATAGTTAATTAATAAAATAGTTAGGGCGATCGCACTTTTTGACAAATTGGGATGTAAGGGCGATCGCTCTTTTTCTAAAATCTGGATACTAAGGCTTACTTGCTTTCTTCTAGTAAACTTTCAAGCATTGGAGTCAGAATTTTCACGACTGGATTATTTGTAAGTTCCATTAGTGCTGCTACTCCACCCGCTTTCAAAGCTTTAAGTACCTTTTTCTTCACATCAGGCTTTTTTTCAATTTCTTCCATAGCTTTTGTAGCAACCTCGTGTTTCTCGACATACGTTGTTGTTGGGTATGTCTGAGATAACTGATCTAAAAGCTGTTGGATTTCTTTGGCGGCATCGGCAAGAGTTTGCCTTTGTTCCGGTGAGTAATTGTTAATAGTCCCACCTATTTGCTCAGCCTCTACTTTCTCACTGTAGCCAACACCTATTGATGCCTGACTTTGGTCGAGATTTATTTTACGTTCTGACATAATATCTCCGTATTAAGAATTAACTATTGTTGTCTGTTATCTATTTTGCCACCTATTTGTCCAGATTGCAGTTGCTCAGCATAGCCAACACCTATTGTGGCATGAGTTTGGTTAATATTAATTACCTTGATATCTTCTGTGTCACTCTCCATAAATTCGCATAACTGTGAAATCACATCTCTGACGCCTGATTTATCTGCTGTGACAAATATCACATTATCTCCAGAATTTACGTATAATTCAAGTCCTATTCGCTTCGGCTGCATCAAGTTGTCAATAACTCCAGCACATCCTAATACAGAGATTACTATTCCACTTTGTTGTAGAGTTTGATCGCTTTGTTTAACTAAAATAGCGCCCAAAATAAGTAATATTAAGATAACTAAAGGATGGACTTTATAAGGTGTTTTGACATTTGCAAATCCAAATCCAGTAACATTGCGAAATTGATAAACATAAGAACCAAATTTAACGACTTTTTTAGTAACCAGTATAGGTTCTGGTTTGTCTATTACAAGAACTTTATCATTTTGTCTCTGTACGTTGTTTCCCGTACTTATACTCATGCCTTTTTCCTCCCTAGTGTATTTAAGGGTGTTATATCTTGCAGGTCAGATATGCTGACTGAAGTTAATATTTTTCAATTTTTACCTGCATAGCGCACCGCTATAGTTTGAAGGGAAATAATTATTTTTTAACTATCTAATTATCATTATGTCTGATTTTATAATTTTTGTCTATTAATATTACGTAGCATTTAGTATTGATTTATTTGATTTTAGTTGCCGTGAATCAGTAACAAATAGTAGGATTTAGTTGCCAAAGTATTAAACAGTAGGATAAAGTAGGATAAAATAGGCAAAACAACCTCCCTACAGCACCTATGGAAGTTCAAGAAGTCTTAAAATTGGCTGACAACATCATATTCTCCAAAACGGGAAAGCATCTCGATAACCTACAAGAAGCCATTTTACGTGGCACTTGGCAACGTCAGAAATATCCAGAGATTGCCAAAACTTGCTACCGTAGCGAATCTCATGTCAAAAAGGTCGCATCAAAATTATGGAAGCTTTTATCAGAAACATTAGGCGAAGATATCAATCAATCTAATTTTCGATACACAGTGGAACGATGGCAATTGTCCATAGTTTCATCACATTTTGGTGACAATGCACAAGTTGGTAAGTTCAAGGTATGTGGAAACAATCCTGAATCCTTAGAAACCCCAAATATAGAAAGGCAAAATCAGGAAACCTTTAGCAAAACTCAGCCTAAACAGCGACTAGACTTATCCGACGCACCAGAACCCAACATATTCTATAACCGCACATCTGAACTTACCACCCTCGAAAACTGGATTTTAGGCCGCACCCGCCTCATCACCATCTTAGGCTTATCCGGTATTGGCAAAACCGCCCTTACTCTCCAACTAATCCCACGAATTCAACACGAATTCGATTCCATCATCTGGCGAAGTCTCCGCAACTCTCCACCGCTGGCATCACTCCAAACCGACTTAATTCAATTCTGTAGGGGCGATGCCCCCGTGCCCGCCCCCTATCCCGAAGAAATGGCAACCACGGGGGGATTGCCCCTACTAGAATATTTACGATCGCACCGCTGTCTCATCATCCTCGATGATATCCAAACCATCTTCAGCAGCGGACAACTCGCAGGAAATTACCAACCTGGATATGAAAATTACGGCGCATTCTTCAAACAAATAACAGAATCATCCCACAACAGTTGCTTAATCCTCCTGAGTTGGGAAAAACCCAGAGAAATCGCCGCCTTAGAAGGCGAAAACCGCCCCTGTAAATCGCTGCAACTCAACGGTTTAGGCGCGGAAGCACAAGAAATATTCAGAGAAAAAGGATTAGCAGAACCGGAGAAATGGTCAGAACTGATCGACCTTTACCGAGGCAATCCCTTATGGTTAAATATAGTTGCCACTTTGATTCAAGACTTATTCGGCGGTAGCGTTTCCGAATTCCTCTCCTATGATACCCTATTCTTAGGTGACTTAGAATCACTCCTGCACCAGCATTTCGATCGCCTAACCGCATCCGAACAACAGGCGATCGCATGGCTAGCCAATACCCCCGAACCTGCCGACATCTCAAAAATACCAGAAAACCTGCAACTATCACCGCCAGAACTCTTGAAAGTCATGCAATCTTTAGGACGACGGTCATTAGTTGAAACAGTCAAACAAAATGGGCGATCGCACTTTACGATCGGGCCAGTAATCAGAGAGTACATAACACACAAAAAATGAAAATCGCTACCTGGAACGTCAACTCAATTCGCACCCGCATAGAACACGTTACTAGCTGGTTGCAAGCAAACTCCCCAGATGTTCTCTGCCTCCAAGAAACCAAAGTTACCGACAAAGACTTCCCCTTAGAACCCTTCATCAACCTCGGCTACAACTGCTACATTTCCGGTCAAAAATCCTACAACGGTGTCGCCATTCTCAGCCGATCGCCCCTGTCACAAGTCAGCGCCGGATTTGCCCCCATTCTCGGCACCGAAACCGCCGGCAGCTTTGACGAACAAAAGCGCCTCATAGCCGGGATTATCGACGATATTTGCATTATTTGCGTATACGTTCCCAACGGTTCCGAAGTTGGCAGCGAGAAATATGAGTACAAGCTAAAGTGGCTCAAACTGCTGCAAGAATACCTCAAAATAGCACTAGATAAATCCCCCAACTTGTGCATTTGCGGCGACTTCAACATCGTCCCGGACGATCGAGATATCCACAATCCCAAAGCCAATGCTAACTCCGTCGGCCTATCAGTAGCCGAGCGCCTCGCACTCACAGAAATCATAGAATTAGGATTAAACGACCCCTTTCGCAAATTCACATCAGAAGGAGGCCATTATAGCTGGTGGGACTACCGCGCCGCCGCATTTCCCCGCAACAACGGCTGGAGAATCGACCACCATTATCTCAGCTTTCCCCTGTACGAACAAGCAAAAAACTGTACAATAGACATTGCTCCCAGAAAATTGGTCAAACCCAGCGACCACGCCCCCGTAATTGTCGAAATTTGATTTATAAGTTATAAGGTTAATAACAATTGAGATCTTGCACCATTCTCAACAATTCTTTTATGGGCGGGCAGGATGCTCACCCCACAATAAAATTCACTCTTTGTGGTACAGGCCGGAAAGCCTGTTCTTGAGAAAGGTGCCATATGTAAGTAACAACCAACAACTAAAAATCATGTTCTTAGTAACCGGAGCAACAGGCGCACTAGGCCGCCGAATTGTACGAGAAATCAGACAGCAAGAAAAGCCTGTCCGCGCATTCGTTCGCCTCGCATCTCGCTACTCTGAACTAGAAAACCGAGGCGCCGAGATTTTTATCGGCGACTTAAAACAAGACAAAGATATTAAAAAAGCCTGCCAAGGAGTGCAATACATCATCAGCACCCACGGCACCGGCGGCGACGTTCAAGCAGTACACTACCGCGCTAACATAGAATTGATCGACTGCGCCAAAGCAGCCGGAGTTAAGCACTTTGTCTTTATTTCTGTACTGGGAGTCGATCGGGGATACGAAGATTCCGCAGTATTCAAAGCCAAGCGAGAAGTTGAAAAATACCTGCAAAACAGCGGATTGAATTATACAATCTTGCGGCCTGCAGGTTTTGCTTCCAGCTTGTTACCCCTAGCAGAAAGATTTCGAGAAACCGGACTTTACCTGCTGATTGGCGACGGCAAAAACCGCACTTCTATTGTCAGTACCGACGACTTAGCAAAGATTGCTGTAAACTCGGCAACTGTTGCAGGCGCGCGCAACCAAATTTTACCAGTCGGCGGCCCCGATGTTCTGACCAGAGACGACATTCCCCGCATTTTTGGACGCTTATTCAATCGCGAACCTGTGGTAATTAACCCGCCACTGCTTTTGTTTGACGGCTTGCGAAATGCCTTGGGTTTATTGAATCCTCAAGCTCAAAAA
Source organism: Microcoleus sp. K4-B3 (assembly GCF_036704615.1). Lineage (NCBI taxonomy): Bacteria > Bacillati > Cyanobacteriota > Cyanophyceae > Oscillatoriales > Microcoleaceae > Microcoleus > Microcoleus sp. K4-B3. Next base: position 25,742 of record NZ_JAUBSF010000080.1, on the reverse strand, counting down.
GACTTAGGAACTTTGCGGGTATTGCTGGGTAACGAGTATTTCTGCACTCCCGAACAAGTGCAAAACTTGGAATCAATCTACGGCATGAGAATGGAATCCCTAGAAAGCTTTATGCGGCACAATTTGAGCGTTTAAAAGGCTAGTTATTCTCGTTACCAGGCTTTGCCTGGTAATGAATATCCGGAGGCTCTGCCTCCAAATAGTTGTCTCATTTTAATGGAGACAGAGCCTCCCGATATGCGTCCCCAGACTCGGCATGGAAACGAGAAAAATCTAGTGCCAAATCGCAACTGAAAACCATTTAAGCAGAAATAGGTAGTGGTTCAGCACCAATATAGCTCGTAACTGCGATCGGCGGAGAATTCGGCTTAGCAATCAAATAACCTTGAACAAAAGTTGCTCCCCGTTCCCGCACCCACTCAAACTCTTCCAAAGTTTCCACACCTTCAGCAACAGTTTTAATTTCTAATTGAGCGGCAATTTCTAACATCTTTTCCGTAATTAGTGCCTTATAATAATCTTGATGGACATTGCGAATCAATTGCATATCTAACTTAATAAAATCTGGACGCAGTTGGTGCATCAAATTTAAATTAGAAGAACCGCTGCCAAAATCATCTAGGGCAATTAAAAATCCCGCTTCTCGGTAAAACCTCAGAATCTTAATCAAGTGATCGAGATCGGGAGGGTGCTGAGATTCCGCTACCTCAAAAACAATATTGCTGTGGGGAATTCCAGCTTCATCAATCGCCCGCACCGTCCTTCGCAGACAGGTAGCTGGATCGTAAACCGAAGTCGGCGAAAAATTAATAAAAAGTAGTTCTTTGATATCGTAAACATGGGCTTCGCGGATAGCCCGAGTCCGGGCTAAAGCATCTAGTTGAAAAATTAGGCCTGCTGATTCTGCTTGGGCAAAAATCCGACCCGGATAAATTAAGTTTCCTTGCTCGTCAATTCCTCGGAGCAACGCTTCTTGGGCAAAAATTTTAGAAGTATCTGAGGTATAAACAATGGGCTGAAAATGTGTAGTAATGCGTTCTTCGGACAATAAATCTAACAGCCAATCAGACTGGCTGAAGTTAATAAAAGAGTCTAATGTAGTGCTGCGATAAAAATCGCTAAGTTTCGGCTGTTCAACTTCGCGCATCCACAAAACTTTTGTCTCTTTCAACTCTTGAGTGGTCAGCACCGATGATGCTAGGGTGCTAAAATTTTCTCTCGCTATTCCATCAAGGATAACGTACAAACACTTGCTCTCTTCTAAAAGCCGCAATTCAAGTTTAGCCTTGGTCAGTGCAGAAATAACCTTGTTCAGCGTGTGCGATACTGGAAACCACAGGTATAGACCTCCTCTGCCCTCTATTTTTTCGGGTACTGTTTCGCAGCCAGAGCATGAGCCGAAGGCTTTGCCACTTCTTTGCATTTGAATATCCTCCGGTTTGTGAGTTAATAAGTTTAGAACTACTAGGAAATATTTTGTATTATAAGCTCATTCAGCTATTAATACATATATCTCAAGATGTAAATCTTAAGGAACTTGTATTTAACAATTATTATTGGAGTATTTATACGTCCCTCTGGTTTCAAACGTGGCCAAATTGCTCCGCATTGACCAAGTAGGTGTCATTAAATACCATCCCAAATCCTCACAGAGGGAGAAGACAAAGACTTGTTCTATACTATCTACTGCTGCGTTGATTTTTTAGGTTTTATTCTCTAATTGCTTTTTCAAAAATAGCAGCTACAGTTTATTTTTATGTACAGGGGAATTAACAGGACGATGGCCTCGACAAATGTCAGCCGCATTACAAATATACACAGCCGATCGCCCCAAACAAACTCATTTCCTGCAGAATATCCAATTTAATTTGAAAATCGGGATGACAGGATTTGAACCTGCGACCCCCTCGTCCCGAACGAGGTGCGCTACCAAGCTGCGCTACATCCCGAATTTAGTCAATATCTTCTTAGGATATCACATTCAAGTTAAAATTTAGCAAGCTCGTATATAATGATTTGTAAAACACTACTCAGGCGGAGACAGACGTGACAGTTAAGCCCCAGTGGTTGCGAGTTAAAGCCCCCCAGTGGGAGCGCGTCGGCAACGTCAAAGAAATTTTGCGGGATTTATCCCTGAATACGGTTTGCGAGGAGGCGTCGTGTCCGAACATCGGCGAATGCTTCAACGCAGGTACTGCGACATTTTTGATTATGGGCCCGGCTTGTACCCGCGCCTGTCCTTACTGCGACATCGATTTTGAGAAAAAGCCCCAACCTCTAGATCCGACAGAACCTCAAAGATTGGCGCAAGCGGTGCAGCGGCTCAAACTCAACCACGTCGTGATTACCTCTGTCAACCGGGACGATTTGCCGGATGGGGGCGCGTCTCAGTTTGTCGAGTGCATTCAAGCGGTGCGCTGTGCGATGCCGGACACAACTATAGAAGTTTTGATTCCCGACTTGTGCGGCAACTGGCAAGCTTTAGAAATTATTCTCGCAGCCCGCCCAGACGTACTCAACCACAATACCGAAACCGTAAAGCGACTTTACCGCAAGGTGCGGCCGCAAGGAAAGTACGATCGCAGCTTAGAACTATTGCAGCGAAGTCGCGAACTCGCACCTGGGGTTTACACCAAATCCGGCATCATGGTGGGGCTCGGAGAAACAGACGCCGAAATTCGGGAGGCGATGCAAGACTTGCGGGCTGTCGCCTGCGATATTCTAACAGTTGGACAGTACCTGCAACCGACTCAAAAGCACTTAAACGTAGAAAACTTTGTGCCTCCAGAACAGTTTGATGCTTGGAGAAAGTTTGGCGAATCTTTGGGATTCTTGCAAGTTGTCGCTTCTCCCTTAACTCGCAGTTCGTATCACGCCGAACAGGTGAGGGAACTGATGAAACTTTACCCGCGCTAAGTAGGTGGCTACAAATTAACATTACATAGGGAGGGCGGGTTTTGCAGCCGTCTCCTTCCTGGTATTTGGGATCTTAACTAAACCCGCCTCTACAAGATACGATGGTTTTTTTCCGCTGACCTACTTAGCAATTTTAATTGGAGGGTTTTGCAGCCATCTACTCCCTGGTATTTGCGCTCTTAGTTAAACCGACCCCTACAAGATACTATGGTTTTTTTTCCGCTGGCCTACTTAGCAATTTTAAGTTGAGCGCTGCTGCAGGCCGCGTGCAAAAAAACAGGTTTTTGATGCTGGCGTTCTTGGGTGATGTTAACCCGGAAGCAGCAGCGAACAGCAAAAAAATTATCAGCCTCTCGCCCCCTCAAAGTCGCGACTTACGCAAAAGACATTGAGAAACCGGGTTTCTCCCTCAAACTTCTAGATTAAAACCTAGAAGTTTGAGGAAGAAACCCGGTTTTTGAGTCAGCCAATAACTCGGTAATGCGGACTGTACCAACTCTGAAGGTCATATACTGTAATGGATTAAACTTCTGCGCTCACTGCTGGGTATTTAATCAAGAGCGCCGAGTTATATAAAGTTTTATTAAAAAAATGGATAATTTTCCGAAGTGATCGGGAACCAGCTTATTGGTGATGAAGATTAACTTAACTTCTGACTAACGTCACTTGTTTCTAGCCAGTCACTATCTATACTAGCTACATAAACAAAGAAGTACAACACACTTTTCGGGCCTTCAACCTGTTACATCAGAAAGTTCTTAGCGTTTTCCAGAATCTTGGTAAAACAAGTGGGGCAGCAAAAGTTCGATCGAACAACAGCAGAAAAGTCAGGAAAGTTAGTAAAGAAACACAAAGCGGTGATGCTTCGTCTTAACAAAGTGGGCATCATAATTATAAATAGCCGCTAAGCGTAGCATCTTTTCACCCGGAGCAACTGAGAAAATCACTATGCCAGCCACCTCTTTTTACGCTGAAGCTGAATTCGACGAACAACTGCGAGTCAATCCCTTGCAAGGTGATGTGTTGGATGAAGATGCTGAAGAAGCTGGAGACGAACTGCTCGACCAAGACCCAGCAGAGACAGAAGATGCAGACCCAGCAGCCAAATTGCAAAAAAATGCCAGCCGCCGCACGACAGATTTAGTGCGCCTGTACCTCCAAGAAATAGGTCGGGTTCGTCTCTTGGGTAGAGACGAAGAAGTCTCGGAAGCTCAAAAAGTTCAGCGCTATATCAAATTGCTGGAATTACGCAACACCGTCGCCTCCCAGGAAGAAGGGCTAATTGGGCGCTTCGTGCATTTAATTGAAGTGCGCGATCGGTTAGCAGCACAGTTAGGACATAAACCTTCCCTGGAACGCTGGGCCTTAACCGCCGGCGTCGGTGACGTGCCAGAACTCAAGCGAATTATGTCCGAAGGCAAGCGCCAGTGGGCAGAGTTAGCCGAAATGACGGTCGAGACGATCGAAAGAATTCAAGCTGAAGGCGTCGAAGCTAAAGACCACATGATTAAGGCGAACCTGCGCCTGGTGGTTTCGGTGGCGAAAAAATATCAAAATCGCGGTTTAGAATTGCTCGATTTAATACAAGAAGGTACTCTAGGACTGGAGCGAGCGGTAGAAAAGTTTGATCCGACGCGGGGCTATCGGTTTAGCACCTATGCCTACTGGTGGATTCGGCAGGGAATTACGCGGGCTATTGCCACTCAAAGCCGCACCATCCGCCTCCCGGTTCACATCACCGAAAAACTTAACAAAATCAAAAAAGCCCAGCGCAAAATTTCTCAAGAAAAAGGTCGGACAGCTACGATCGAAGACATCGCTGTCGAGTTGGACATGACGGCGCCCCAAGTCCGAGAAGTTTTGCTGCGAGTCCCCCGGTCTGTTTCTTTGGAAACTAAAGTGGGCAACGAAAAAGATACAGAGTTGGGCGACTTGCTCGAAACCGACTGCGTATCGCCAGAAGAAATGCTGATGCGAGAAGCTCTGCACCGCGACTTGCAGCAACTGCTGGCAGATTTGACCAGCCGCGAGCGAGATGTAATTCTGATGCGCTTTGGTTTGGGTGACGGACACCCCTATTCGCTGGCAGAAATTGGTCGTGCTCTCGACTTGTCCCGCGAGCGAGTCCGCCAAATTGAAGCTAAAGCTTTGCAAAAACTCCGCCAACCCAAGCGCCGCAACCGCGTGCGCGACTATCTGGAGTCTCTGACTTAAATTTGGCTGGCCAGTCAGCGCGATTAATCAGGGAGCGAAGCATTTGGCACTTGTGCAGAAGGCATGAGGCATGAGGCAGAAGTAACAATATTTACTTCTAAACAACTTCTCTGTCCTCTGCAGCAAGTCAATCGATTTTAGATTTTAGATTTTAGATTTTAGATTTTAGAATTGAAGCATTGACCCCACGCATAAATTCGGGGGGCAAGTTTCATTGGATACAGGTTTTTTATTTCTGGACGGATGAATCCGGGGGCTTGTATCCTGGATGCTTTCAGTCATAAAGCTTGTTGAAAGTCAAAAAATATCAAAAACCAAATTTTTTCCTGAATCTTTTTTCAATAAGCTGCGATATTTGCAAAATATCTCGATCGTTGTGTATTATTGTCAATAGGCAGACTTTCTTGAGAGGGTCACTATGGCACTTTATACCGCGTCCTCATTCAAATCCGAACTCAATGACAAAGGCTGGCGGATGACTCCCCAACGGGAAACCATCTTGCACGTGTTTCAGAACCTCCCCAAAGGCAATCACCTGAGTGCGGAGGATTTGTACACTTTGTTAAAAAATCGCGGAGAAAACATTAGCTTGTCCACCATTTACCGAACTTTAAAGTTAATGGCAAGGATGAGCCTCCTCCGCGAACTCGAACTCGCAGAAGGTCACAAACACTATGAAATAAACCAGCCTTACCCGCATCACCACCACCACCTAGTCTGCGTTCAGTGCAACAGAACGATCGAATTTAACAACGACTCGATTTTGAAAATTGGCATGAAGCAAGCTGAAAAGTCTGGGTTGCACCTGCTAGACTGCCAGCTAACCATTCATACGGTGTGCCACGAAGCTTTGCGGATGGGATGGCCGTCTTTGGTTTCCAGCAATTGGTCTTGTCCGAGGTCGATCGCCCAGAACGGCAGCAGCGCCCCGGATTCAATCGAGTGACAGAACACTATTTTCGCATTCCAAGTACGGCTTGTTACAATTTTTAACAAAACTCTTCGGCGCAAGTGCGATTCCCAGTTACGCCGAAACCGGGCTTCTTCAGGAAAATACATAATTTCAGGAATCAGTCGGAAACCAGAAACCCGATTTCTTTGATGCAGTGTCCGCAAGTCCGCTGCTAAAAAGTTTGGCTCAACAAATCGTCGCTGCTGACCCCGTAACTGCGCTGAGCTCGATCGAGGGCGTCTCTCGTCGAAGCATCGAAAACTCCGCTGATCGAGCCTGTGTAAAAGCCGAGGTCTTGCAGCCGCCTTTGTAATTGCTGAATGCTCGATCGAGAGTTGAAACTGCTGCTAATTGGAACAGCAGGAACAGCAACCCGCCCAGCTAATCCGTTTTGGAGCGCAGCCAAAGTCGCCGGAGTGGCAATACCCGTCGCCGGTGACAAATTGCGTTCCTGCTGAAACGACAGCACCGCAAACTCGGTCTGAGCTCCAAATACTCCGTTCACCGGGCCGGGGTTTTTGCCCATACTTCTGAGCGAAGACTGAAGTTGTCGGACAGCCGTCCCAGTATCGCCCCGTCGCAGACCAGCAGCGATTTGCGGCACAGGCGCTGCGGCCTGCCTGTTGCCTTGCCGCAAAGCAGATCGAGTGCTGCGATCGACCCTTCCAGTCCCGAACAGCCCGCTATCCCTCTGAAAGCGGATCAAAGCTGCCTGAGTTGGTCGATCGAACCAACCGTGAATCTGGCTCCTGTAATAACCCAATTCTTGCAGCCGCCGCTGCATAAATTCTACTTGTCTGCCTCTGTCGCCCAACTCCAGAAAATCTTCGGCATTACTCTGTGGGTCATCTTCCTCAGTCCATGAGGTAATTTCAGCTTGCCTCATCTGGGCATCGATAGCCGTCAAAGTAGCAGTGTCAGCGCAGCCGTCAGAAACCAGATTGTAATCTTGCTGAAAACGAGTCACAGCGTAGAGAGTGCGTTCGCGAAACTTGCCGTCAACGCCGCCTTCAAAATAGCCCAAAGCTTTTAACTGCCGCTGGATCAAGTCTACCGTCGCCCCTCTGTCCCCGAACCGCAGCCCCTTGCAACCGCCATTTCCCGAAATATCCCCCGGCAGCGTAACGGGGGGAACCGGCCTGGTGGAACCAAACAGCAAAGTTAAAGTTTGCCTGTCGGCAACTCCAGTCACCCGCAGTCGATTAATTCGCTGGAAGTATCTAACGGCATTTTGAGTAACTTCGCGAAAGCTCCCTGTGGGATGCGCGCTGAAGTAGCCTAGCTGCTTCAACCTGCGCTGGAGAGCCGAAACATCTGCACCCGCGTCTCCAAAACGCAGCTCCCGATAATTTGTATAAATAGTTTTAAAAGGTCGATCGTCATCCCCGGCAAAACTGTTGAGTGCTATCACCGTAGCTCGATCGGGCCGGCCAGTCAGCGACAGTTGATAGTCTCGCTGAAAATTAGTCAGAGCTTGTTTAGTAACCGGGCCGAGCTGACCGGTGGAAGATCTGGGAAAATATCCGAGATCCCGCAACCTGTCTTGAACCGAGCGTAAATTTGGATTTCCCGGATCTATTTGAGCAAAAGCCGAACCGGCTGCACTCAAAACCGACAGCATCAAAGCCAAAGACAGCAAACCGACATAAGTCTGACTCGATAGGTTTTGCCACTTGGGCCCATCAAAAATTTTCGGCTCTGCTGGTGCTTCGCAAACAAGAGCAAGTTCGAGGTAGGCGAGGGATTCCATAACTTTTTACTGTGAATGTGAAATTGTGGGTGGGGTTTACGAGCAAACTCAAGCTGAGCTTTGGGCTGCTGTGGATCTATCAAGGCTAAGTTTTACCTGTTTGCACGAAGCACCCGTATTTGAAAAATTTTTACCTTCAAAAATAATTACAGGTAAAAACCAAGATAGCATCGCTGTTTATAGAGACGCGAGTGTTACGAAAAAAGTTGGCAGGCATAGTCTTAGCCTTTAATGCCAAAAGACAATAAGTTCTGGGGTAGTGCTGGCTAATATTTTATCTGGCAGCCGCTGAATTTACCACAAGACTTGCGCCCAGGCTGTCATCACCTTAATTTGTTGTCTGGGAAAAAGGCTGAAAGCGCAGGTTGTTTGTTAAGAAACCCGTTTTTTCATGTGGCGAGTGCGTCTAGGAAAGTACCGCTGATGGATCGAAAAACGAGCCAATAAAAATCCCCACCCTTGCTAGTTGCAAATAGGCCGGGGATTTTTTGATAAGTTGACTTTGATATTAAAAAATCGACGATAGCTTAAATTAAGCCGAACCGATCGCAAATTACAGCTACTCCCGCTGCAAAAACAGTAATTCCGATGGCTACCAGCGGGTTTTGCCCTCTGCTAACCGCAAAAGAGGTAACGACCCCAGCTCCCAGAGCGGCAGTCACTGCAGCACTAGCCAAATCTCGATCGGGACGTTTGTCGTACATATTTTTTATTGTTAGTAGCTGAAGAGCTGAAAACTTACATCTTGCGATCAAAGCTACCACTCTTGCCTCTGCGGAGGTGAAAACAGCCTGGGTTTTGCAACTAAGCTTAAAATTTTGCTAAGTTTCTTAACATACTCTCATCAATCACATAATTTAAACTTATGTTATTCATGAGTTTTTCTGTTGAGTTTTAGCTGGTGAAACCTTTTGTCTGCTGAGCTTTTATGTGAAATTGAGGAGTTGGCTGGGGCGATAGCACCCACAATGTCAGCGTCTCAGACGGCAATCCCAACTAGCGAATGAATGCAATCTTGTCTAGTAAAATCAGGAGGACTAAAGTTTAATGGCACTGCTCAAGCGAGCTCAAAAAAGCTGTAAGGCAAGATATACATATAGCGGTTCTCAAAAAAGTGAGGTATGCCCTATGCCCTATGCCCTATGCCCTATGCCCTATGCCCTATGCCCATGAGTACCTCATCTTTCTGAGAAAGGCTATAGATCGTTGCCTTACAAACCAAAATATCTCTCTAAGCGTATGCCAAATCCTGCGTCCATTCTCTTTCCAACAATTTTTACTCTTCATCGCCTTGACAAAAGGGCAGTCTGCTTGATGCCAATTTATTCCCTAATGCTAACATCACAGTTGTTTTGTTCGTCTCCAGAGGGCATGGATCGCAAAGATTGAGCGCTAGCTTACGGCACAAACTCCATTGGCATTGAGGAGTGCGACATTATTAAAGAGAGAGGGATTTTTATGGTGTGAGCCACAAGAAATTACTCAACAAGCATTATCGCTCATATTTCTAACTTTCCCGGCCATTATATTTGAAAAATTTTTCAAATAATTACTGCCTCATTTTAGTAGTTCATGGCTGTCAAGAAAATCAAGACCCTTACCCGACAGCTTACAATTTGCCTTGAGAAAGTTTTAAAATATATGGATAGCCGACGGGTCAACATTTAGTTATGATATTACAATAGTCCGGACAGTTTTTATATGGCCCAATGGCTTATACTCGCTTGACTTCGCAGCCCCTGTGGATAATTAAATCAATGTCAGCTCCACCCTTGACTTAGATTTAATTCGACTTTTTTATGCTCCTTGCGCCGCGTAAGCTTGTAGTATCGTTCCAAAAACTGTCCGGAGTATTGATATTAAAGACCAGATAATTAAGATAGGTGCTGGCACAAAAAAGACACCTTCGTACTACTCAGATCTTGCACGCCAGTCAATCAGCCTCAAAAAACTAGGTTTTTGGTCATTCGATGGAGGAAAGATCGAGGGTTGTAGAACTTTATTGAGAATGGTGCAAGATCTGAGTAGTACGAAGGTGACGGTTGCCTCATCAAGCTGACGGGGTGACAAGCAACTTGAAAGCAGCTATACAAGGGTTTAAGCCGATTAATCTCAAACGAGATGGAGGACTGCGACCGCTTAATTCGTGATGAGATAAACTGATGATAATTATGAATTACGTTAGGGTAGCATATTGATCGATCGGTTCTGTTAGTTTCCTTGCTGATACCTGTATGAAAAAACTGCTCGCGACCATTTCACTGCTATTGAATGTCATTGTCTTAACAGGGATTTTAGGATGGGCAATAAAGACGGGGTATTTAGGTAGAATCCTCGTCATGTTTAATGAAACTTATATCGAATTACCCACAGACACCCTCAGTTCTAACCCTTGGTGGGAGGATGAAGTTAAGTATCAACTCGATCTGACTAAACAAACTCAAATTGATACTTGCTTTTTTGGCGATTCTATTACCTATGGGCTGGGGAATAGCATGGGTAATGATACTTTTAATTTTGCCTTACCCGGTATGTCAACAATTTCTCAGCTTGAACAGCTAAAACAATTAACTGCCGCTCGAGTTAAATGTAAGAAAGCCATTATTGCCCTCGGTACTAATGATGCGATTTATCGAACGACGGATGCACAATTTATTAACAATATGCAGCAAATCATCAGCATTATTAGAACAAAAATGAACGCCAAAAAAGTGCTGTTAATCCCTTCATTTTACTCAACGGTTGCAGCCAGCCACGATCTCACACTAGCGGGTCCTTTGGAAAGAGTGGAAAAAATTAGATCGTTCACTCGTCAAGTGGCAGCGACAGAGAAAGTTTTGATAGTAGAAAAAGAACTTCAGCCCCTTTATGAAGGGACAGTCTTAAAAGAAAATGCAACAAAAGATGGCGTCCATCTTAACTGTGAAGGTAGAAAAATTTATCGAGGAGCCTTATTAAAAATACTGCGGTGACAACCAACTTGAAAGCCTGGCCAGACAAATAAAACCCTTGATACTGCTAGATTATAAGCTTACGTTATCACCACAACTACGGGAGAGCCGATAATCCTATCCAGCTAAAGATGCGATCGCCACTTTCTCTATTAAGCGCAGCTTAATAGAGAAATGGTATGAGCTGCTGCATACCAGAGGCAGATAGCAGCTCAGATCGCAGCCTAAAGTTTTGCTAAGGCTCGATCGATATGCAGTCTCATTTTTTCCGCCAAGAGAGGGACATTGGGTTCTTGAAGGATAGTTAGATGATTTCCAGGGATATCATATATGTCTAATCCTCCAACCAACAGTTCATTCCAATTTTCCAAAGTGCTAAAGTGACTTTCCTCCATCGCCCGGAACAAAATCGCCCTGCCTGGGTAAGGCTGTGGCCTGTAACTGTTGAAAGCGTAATCCCGAAACTCTAGTCGAGGATCTACATTATTAATGTTAGAAGTCGATTTAGTCGGAGATTCTAGCTTTTGGAAAACATAGGAAATCCCTTCTTGGCGCAGCTTTTTGGCATGAAGAGCAACCCTCTGACTCAATGACATTTTGTTTTTCCCTGGAATCGCACTATCCAAAAGGCACAGTAAAGCTACTTCCTCACCCTGTAAATGAAGTTGATGTGCCATTTCAAAGGCTACTAAGCCACCCAATGACTCACCCGCTAGGAGGTAAGGACCTGTCGGCTGATGTCTTTGGATCTCTTTGAGATAGCGAGTTGCCATATCTGCAACACTCACTACATCCGTTGGTGATTTGTCAAGTTTCTCCTTTTGGAACATATTGACTTCCTCGTTGAGATAGATTCCATAACAAGTCTGGTCTTCGCCGAGGTGTCTTGACAAATCATAGTAAAGGAATATGCCGTAAATGAAGAATAAAGGCAGTTTGGAACTGCCTTCCTGAATCGTGACTAAAGCCTGCGCCGAAGACAAGCATCCTTGTTCGCGAAGGGTGTTAGCCAACTGCTGAATCGTTGGCGATTGGAAAAGGATAGCTAAAGATAGCTCTTGCTTGTAGGTTTCCTCTATTTCACGCATTAGCGATATCGCTAATAGGGAATGTCCTCCCAGCTCGAAGAAATTATCTGTCGTACTGATGGGTGAAGTATGCAATACTTTTTCCCAAATTTTGATAAGTTGAACTTCCAAATCATCCTGGGGCTTGGCAAATTCTCTTGGCTTTTCTTGCGTTGCTTGAGTTGTAGTGGCGGGCGGATATAGAGGCGTTGGAGTGGCGGGTGTGATTGGTGGTTGGGCAGATTGTTGAGGTGCAGGTAGAGCTTTACGATCGACCTTACCATTAGGTGTTAGAGGTAGAGCTTCCAAGAAAACGAAGATAGACGGCACCATATATTCTGGTACATACTCCTTGAGCAGACTTCGCAGTTCTTGGATGGTTGGGTTCTGATTGTTGACGGCGACAATATAACTCACTAGACGCTTGTCGCCAGGAAAATCTTCCCTGACGAGGACCACCGCCTGCTGCACATTGGGATGTTTGACCAAAACAGACTCGATTTCACCGAGTTCGATGCGAAAACCGCGAATTTTGACTTGAAAATCTAGGCGACCCAAACACTCAATATTTCCATCTGGCAAATAACGCGCTAAGTCCCCCGTCTTGTAGATTCGTTCGGTGTCCCGAAAGGGATTAGGAATAAATTTCTCTGTCGTTAAATCGTCACGTTGCAAATAGCCTCGGGCTAATCCTGAACCACCAATATGTAATTCCCCAGCCACCCCAACGGGAACGGGTTGTAACAGAGGATCTAAGATGTAGATATCGGTGTTGGCGATCGGCTTACCAATTAAAATTCGCTGTTGGGCATCTTTGATTTGATAAACCGTTGACCAAACTGTTGTTTCTGTCGGCCCGTACATATTCCAAAGTTCCGTACCTTTGGTTAACAATTGGGCAGCCAATTCTTTAGGCATGGCTTCCCCACCGGAGAGCATTTTCATAGGGGACTGACCTTCCCAACCCGATTCCAGCAATAATCGCCAAGTCGCTGGGGTCGCTTGCAGGATCGTAATCCCCGATTGGGCGATCGTCTTTAATAACTTTCTGCCATCCATGGCAGCTTCCCGACTCAGGATGACAACCTGCGCTCCCACAGTCAGGGGTAAGTACAGTTCTAAGACTGCAATATCAAAAGAGAGAGTGGTGACAGACAGCAAAATATCCGCCTCACAGATTCCCGGTTGCTCGCGCATCGAATTTAAAAAATTGACTGCCCCGCGGTGAAGAACTTGTACGCCTTTGGGCTTACCCGTAGAACCAGACGTGTAAATGACGTAGGCCATATTTTCTGGCGTAACACTTGCGATCGGTGTTTCCTGGCTCTCTTGAGCAATCAGGGGCCAATCCGTATCCAAACAGATCACCAATGCTTCTTTGGTAGGCAGGTTCTTGACAAGCCGCTGTTGTGTTAACAATACTTTGGCTTGGGAATTCTCGATCATGTATTCCACGCGATCGGGAGGGTAGTTCGGGTCTATGGGAACATAGGCTCCGCCCGCCTTCAGCACACCTAATAATCCCACCAGCATTTCCAGAGAACGATCGACACAAATGCCAACTAAATCATCTGGTTTTACCCCTTTTTTTTGTAAATAGTGGGCCAGTTGATTGGAGCGTTGATGCAGTTCTTGGTAAGTTAATGTTTTACCTTCAAAGGAAACCGCAATTTTCTCTGGAGTTGCTTCTGCTTGTTGAGTCACTAAGTGGTGGAGGCATCGATATTGTGACTCATCTGTTTGAGTCTGATTCCATTCCACAAGCAACAAATTTTTCTCTTTGTCTGGCAACAACGGCAATGCAGAAATCGGTTGTTGTGCATGAGCCACAATCCCAGCCAACAAAATCTGGAAATGCTCGTTCATTCGTTCAATGGTTTCTGCATCAAACAAATCCGTGCTGTAAGACCAACTCCCCTCCAATCCTTCGCTGGTTGGTTTTAAGAATAAAGTTAAGTCAAATTTTCCTTCGTTGTTTTCAATCACCCAAGGACTTGCGGTTAATCTTGACAGATCGATCCTTTGGAATGGAATATTTTCCTCAAAGACAAAGGTCACTTGAAACAGAGGAGAATAGCTCAAGTCGATATCCGGACAAAATTCATCGACCAACAAACAATAGGGTACATCTTGATAGGCTTGCGCTAACAAAACGACTTTCCGCACTCGTCCCAGAAACTCTGGGAACGTGGGATTACCCGACATATCTGTACGAAGGGGGACGGCATTGACAAAATTTTCTGCATTCACACGGCTCACAAAGGGGGAGCCAACAATCACGTCTTCGGTACCTGTGTAGCGATACAGCAAAATATTAAAGGCAGCTAACAGGGTTGTTGAGAGAGTGACCCCTTCCTGCCCGCCCAATATACCTAAGGCAGTCGTGATTTCTTGAGAAATGCCAAAAGACAGAGAAGCTCCCCGAAAGGATTGCTCTGGGGGGCGTGGCCGGTCAGTGGGGAGGGGCAATAAAGGGGGAGCACCCGCAAGTTGTTTTTGCCAATAGGCGAGGGAGTCTTGAAGGGGGAGCTTTCGTAGCTCTGACATCAGAGTTGTATAGGATGTTTCGTAGATTGCCCGATCGATACATTGCAATTTGGGATCGTAATACAAGATTAATCTCAGAATCCCCAAGGCTGCGACCCATTCTTTAGATCGTATATATCTCTGGATTTCGTAAGGCAATCGATCGCCAAAAAGCTTAGTCCAAGATTTTTTACCTTGTTCGTATGCCGCTATATATTCTTCTTTTCCAGTCTGTTGAATGTAACTCCATTGCCGACCGTGAGATAGTCTTGCCTGGATCAGCATTTTTGCCGATTTACTAGATAGGTTATTGCCAGTGTAGCGATATTTAGAAACGACTTCACCGTGAAAATATATCGGAAATTCACGGGCCACCCGCAGAAATAAATTGATATCTTCCATCGGCACTAGACTTGGATCAAATGCACCAACAGACTCAAGAGAGACGGACTCCAGAGCAAAACGGCGAAACATAATACAACCGCATTGAATCTTATGCTGGGCAGCTAAAATGGTTTCATAATTAGCAACTTCATGCTGATTTTCATATTTCTCTTCTACTTTGTAGGAGCCATCAGCTTGAATGGAATAGAAGAAATAACGACCAAATACAAAGCCCACCTCTGGCAGGGCGTTGATGTGCTTGACTCCAATCTCAATCGCTTCAAGTAAAAGGCAGTCATCACTATCCAGGAAGACAATATACTCTCCTGTACTAACCCGCAGACCAGTATTGCGTGCAGCAGCAACGCCTTGGTTGTGTTGATAGACGTATTGTACTGTCGGGTAGCGATCGCAGACTTCTTTCGTATCATCAGTAGAGCCATCGTCTACTACAATGACCTCAAAAGGAGGGTAACTCTGTTCAAGTACGCTCTTAATTGCTTCCGGTAAAAATTGGGCGCTGTTATAGGAGGGAATTACTACTGATACGTTTTTGGTCATTTTCTATACTTCCAAACTTGTGTTAAAGGTCACTCGCTGCAGCCAGTATTAACAATTTACCTCTCCGAAACCTATCTGTCCAGACATCCATCTCTCACAACACTGTAAAGGCAGGGGAAACGTCCCGATTTGGCGAGAGGGAGAGGGCTTTACTATCCTGCTCTGGCAATTGGGTCGATCGATCTGCACAGGTAATTAAGACTTTGAGGCATTAGACCTCTTGCGAAAGTGCGCTCGTTCTAGGTAAAATAAAAGAAAAAATTAGCTTAATAATATGAATTACGAACAATTACAAAAGTTAACCCCCAAAGACTTTAAACGCTACTGTGGAGTACATCAAGAGACATTCAAAGAGATGGTAAAAATAGTCAAAGCGGAAAAAATACTTCAAAAAAAATCAGTCAGACCAAGTAAATTGTGCGTATCAGACCAAATCTTAATGACATTATCCTATTTGCGAGAATATCCTACTTTTTTTCATCTGGGAATTAAATGGGGTATTAATGAATCAAATGCTGATCGAATTGTAATTAGAACTGAGAAAGCTTTAATAAATTCAGGTTTATTTAATTTACCTGGAAAAAATTTTTATCAAAGTCAAAATGAGATAGAAACTGTAGCGGTGGATGTGTCAGAGCATGAAATAGAGCGTCCCCAAAAAAAGCAAAAGAAATATTATAGTGGCCAGCAAAAATATCATACAATAAAATCGCAAGTTTTAGCCAACACAAAAAGTACCGAAATAATATGTACAGCTTTTAGTAACGGGAAAACGCATTATTTTAGTTTGTTTAAAAAAAGCAAGATCGGGATGAATGAAGAACTTGAACTTTTAGGTGATCGAGGTTATCAAGGAATCAAAAAGATTCATACTAACTAATAGTAGAACACCACTCAAAAAAATAAAAAATAAAAAACTGAGTCAAGCCGAAAAAGTTTGAAATTGGCAACTAGCAAAATCCAGAATTATTATTGAAAATATACATCGAAGTTTAAATATATTTAGAATACTTTCATCAAGATATCGAAATCGAAGAAGACGCTTCGGATTAAGATTTAATTTGATCGCTGGTATTTATAATTATGAACTTTCTTTGAAGACAAATTAGCGCTCGCCTGAGACTTTCGCAAGAGGTCTATTGCCGTCTCATTTCATCGTCCGAGAAGTCTGCGATGCCTATAAAACGCCGTGGATGAGCGAGTTGAGCGTATCATTGCAGTCACAACATTGCTCTCCTGCCAAACGCTACACTGTTCAACAGTTAACTCTTTGATATGGACTGCGCTGGTCCTATTCGTCCTCAACTTTTTCAGTATTGCCACCCTTGACCCAACCTTCGCGATTGCCATCCTCAACCCGAATTCGCTGCCACTCTTTATCCGGCGACTCTTCCAAAACCACGACTTTTTCCTTGTAACCAACACCGCCAATGCGGTTCGAGTCTCGGCTACCAGTATCCCGCAGAATTAAGCCGATCGGCTGAGTCACCATCGCTCGGTAAGCTCCCGGTTCCAGCGGTTTCGGAGACGGGGCATCGCTAGATGTAGAAACAGCACTAGCCTGGGCTGTTGAATTCGGCGCACTGCCTGCAACCTGAACAGGTGTTTTGTCGTTGGGAAAAACAGGTCTTTCGGGCACAGTAGTTAGCTTAGCGGCAAAGTAAAGTGCAGCCGCCACGCTAGCACCTGCCATCAGGACGATCGCTAGCAGAAAACCCACTAAAAATTTGAAAACGCTATATAGACTGTTCATAAAACCGCAAATGAAGGAAGAAGGAAGAAGGAAGAAGGAAGAAGGAAGAAGGAAGAAGGAAGAGGGAAGAAGGTTGACTGTTGAGTGTTGACTGCTGAATGTTGAGTAAAATCTGGTAACTGCCAACTGACAACTGGCTACTAACTACTGACTACTGACTTCAAAAGCTTACCCCTGAATCCGGCGACTCAAACTGCCGTATCTAGAAGCAAGGCGAGCTTTCCCAGCAGCGGCCCAATCTTGGAGAAACTGAATTTGTTCTTGAGCCGTTCTGGCTAAAGGCACCATCTGACTAGCTGATTCTAAAATATCATCTGTCGTAAAGTCTCGATTTTGGCTAAATCCAATGTGCATTGCTTCAATCAAAGTTTGCTCGATTTCGGCCCCTGAAAAATCGGGAGTTTCGTAAGCCAAGCGCTCTACATCGTAATTTTTGATGCTGTGCGATCGCAACCGCAACAAATGTACCTCAAAAATCGCCCTCCGTTCCTCCTGGCTGGGCAAACCCACAAAAAATATTTCGTCAAACCTGCCTTTTCTCAGCATTTCTGGTGGCAAAGACTGGATGTTGTTGGCTGTTGCTACCACAAACACCGGTGAAGTTTTTTCGGCCAACCAAGTAATAAAAGTCCCGAACACCCGGCTGGTTGTCCCGGAATCCCCTTTACCGTCCAATCCCCCAAAAGCTTTGTCAATCTCGTCAATCCACAGCACGCAAGGCGCCAAAGCTTCCGCTAGCTGAATCATTTGCCTGGTGCGCGATTCCGATTCTCCGACTAAGCCGGCAAACAAGCGCCCGACATCCAACCGCAGCAAAGGCAAATGCCAGTGGTGGGCGATCGCCTTTGCTGTTAAGGATTTTCCGGTTCCTTGAATTCCGACTAACAACAAACCTCTGGGATGCGGCAAACCGTATTGGCGGGCTCGATCGGAAAAAGCACCGCCGCGCCGCAGCAGCCATTCTTTGAGATTGTCCAAACCGCCGATATCGGAGATATTTTCGCGGGCTGGGTAAAAATCTAGAATTTGAGTTTGGCGAATTGTTTGGCGCTTTTCTTCTAAAATTAGTTCCGCGTCGTCGGGATGGAGTTCGCCTCTGGTGGCGATCGCCTTTGCCAAAACTCTGCGGATTCGTTCGATCGACAGCCCTTGACAGGAGCGCACTGTTTCGTCCAGCAAACGCCCTTCAATCGCTTGTCCGGTAGCCCCTAGCAGCCTTTCCACCTCAATTTTGATTTCCGCCGCCGCAGGCAGGGGAAATTCCAAAACAGTCATCACTTCGCTGAGGTCTTCCGGGATCGAAATTAGAGGAGATACGATGACAATATTTTTGGGTACAGATTTGAGGAGTCTCGCCAAATTCCGCAGCTTGCGGGAAATCGAGACATCTTCTAAAAACCGCTGAAAGTCCCGCAGAATAAAGATTGCAGGGGCGGATGCAGGCAATTTTTCCAGAAATTCCAAAGCTTGCAGGGGGTTGCGCTTGCCAAAACCGGCATCGTTGGGATTACCTTGGTAGCCGTCCACAAAATCCCAGATGTAGACAGCGCGAGAACCTTGTTTTTTGGCGCATTGGGCGATCGCCACTTCTACGCGCTCTTCTTCCCGTGTGGGAATGTAAATTAGGGGGTAGCGCGATCGCAGCAGCAGTTCAAACTCGTCGCTAAAAATAGTCATTAGTTATTAGTCAACCGACGAAGGCAATTGCCGTTTAAGTGCTGCCAGAGAAGCCCAGCGACTGTCTGATGCAGCTTCTGAGCTTTCTGTCTCTGCATCGTTTAAACTTATTCCCGGACATTGAGCATCGCATAGCTGTTTGTGTGGCAGTTCCAAACACATTTGCTCGTACACCCAATCGCCCGGAGAGAAATAGCCACCTGGCGACAAATTTTCCACCAAATCTTCTAAAGCAACTTCTATTTCTGCTGAGCTTGAATCTGTCTGATTTGCTGTTTCTTCGAGCCAGATTAGTTCAGATGAGTTGAGTGCCAAACGGTGATTGTATTGTTTCAAGCATCTGTGGCAGGTGAGAGTAACAATTGTTTCTGCTTTCGCCTTCACCTCAAGATAATTCCCTTGGTGAGTCACTTGCAGTCGCCCCCGCACCGGAGTAAGAGTTTCTAAATCGGGGATAAATTCTTCAAAATCAATTACCTCTTTCCGCTCAGTTTTTGTGAGTAGATGAGGGATATAAATTGTCTCCATAATAATCTTTCGCCGTTTTATTATGCTTGCCTCAATGCAAAAGTCAAAAGTCAAAAGGAATAGCTAATTTTTCGCTTTTTCCTTTTTCCTTTTTCCTTTTTTCTCTTTTTATTGTCAGCGCAGCCGCACTACCAAACGCCGATCGGGTTCTTGTCCTTGACTGTAAGTTTCTATGTCCTCACATTCGCTCAAAAAGCTGTGGACTTGACGGCGTTCTGCCGAAGACAGCGATTTGAGTTCAAATTCAACTCCCGTCGAACGCGCTTGATCGGCTGCGTACTCTGCCATCGAGCGCAATTCCTCTTGGCGGCGGATGCGATA
The DNA here is from genome assembly GCF_036704615.1 of Microcoleus sp. K4-B3. Taxonomy (NCBI): domain Bacteria; kingdom Bacillati; phylum Cyanobacteriota; class Cyanophyceae; order Oscillatoriales; family Microcoleaceae; genus Microcoleus; species Microcoleus sp. K4-B3. The sequence continues at coordinate 6,142 of NZ_JAUBSF010000080.1, read as the reverse complement.
GCCATTGAGTTCAACTGTATAAGGAAGTGACTCCTCTACTTCCTGACCTATATTCTGAACCGTGTTGCAGAGGTACTGAATGGCATCTATTACATTACCGTCAGGCCCGACTAAAATTGCAACTTGTTCTGCAGTAAGATTGCTTTCATCTATTGTCATCCAATAGCAATCTTTTTGTTGTTCGCCTACCACTTTTGACGGAATGGCGGACAGTTGTAACAATTCTTCTAACCATTGCTGTCCGCGCTGCATTTGAGAATCTTTCATTGTTGTTAAAATCAAGCCTTTTTCTTAGAACGCTTGGGCTCAAAGGGAAGTGCATCTAATCCCTGTTCTTTTTGGGTTTTTGCCTCTGCTTCGTCCACTATTTTTTGCAGGTTTTCTGGCAGCGGTTCTCGCGACAAAATAAACGATTGAACTGTCTGGAAGATGTTAGCAATCAGCATATACATCAACACGCCAGCAGGCAGCGGGAAGAACAAAAACATCCCCGAAAATATGACTGGCGTCAGTTTGTTAACTGTAGCCTGTTGGGGGTTGTCGTTTGGCCCTTGTGCTTGTCCCGAAAGGGTTTGGTTGATATATAAACTGATGCCGAAGCCCAGAATCATCACCAAAATATCCCAGTGGATTGTACCGTCTGAGTCGATCGCCCCAACGCGGCCTAGAGCTTCAATAAACAGGAATCCTTTGTTAGTAGCCAATCCGGGGATTGTGCCTTGAACTGTGGCTTCACCGGGCGCTAAGGCCGTGATGTTGCCCTGTTCATCTACCTTGACCAGTTCTTCGCCTTTGATGACTTTCCAGCGGGGTTCAAAGTCGATTTCGCTCTTATTTTCTGCCGCTAAAACTTTGAGAGGTTTGCCCTCTGGGGTTTGAAAATCAATCTTTGTTGTGTCGCCGACTGCGAGTTTGTCGCCACCTGGAATTACGCCCACAACTGGAGCATGAAAAGTACCTGTGACGTAAATATTTTGGGGCGGTGTAGCAAAGGCTTGCGGTTGAACAGTTTCGATTTGTTCTTTCGGCAAAACTTGAACGTTGACGCTGTAATTTATGTCAGAAAACGGCGAACCCCGTAGCGTTGCAAACAGTGCAAACAGCACTGGCATTTGCAGCACCAACGGGAAGCATCCTGCTAGAGGATTGCCGAATTCTTTGTATACTTTGCTCATTTCCTCCTGCTGTTTTGCAGGATTTTCTTTATACAGTTTTTGAATTTGATCTACTCGCTCTTTCATCAAAGGCTGCGCTACTTTCATGCGCCGCATATTGCGAAGAGAGCCTGCGTTGAGAGGATAAAGAGCAAAGCGAATCACGAGCGTCAGTGCTACGATCGCTAAACCGTAGCTTGGCACGATCCCGTAGAAAAAATCTAGGATCGGCAGCATTAGGTTGTTGGAGAGAAACGAGATACCAAAATCCATTCGCTTTGAGTTAATTTAGGTGCTCTATGTTTGCTGTTGAGAACTATTTTTACCCGCTTAAGGCGAGCCGCCTCAATTTTCAGGGTTTTGTCTCTATCTTAGGACATGGCCCGTCGATCGACCGCCCGCTAGCGGTTTGTTGTAATGAGTTTGCCAATACTCGCACTGACTTTACCCTGATTTGAGGGCAAAGCGGTTCGGTTATTTAGCTTGGGCCGCGTTTGCTTTTTGAGCTGCTGCGGGCAGTTTTTCGTTAATGTAGTCATACATTGCTCGAAATTTCGGAATAGCCCTGAGTTCCAAGCGGCTGCCATTTTTCATGGTCAGCACCATGTCTCCGTAAGTCCCGAAACCGCGAGGTACTGTGACGATTTTGACTATATCTGAGTAGATAACGTCTGTCTGATCGCCCCCCATCCAACCGCTGGTGACGGACACTCGGCGGCTCGTGATCCGATACCGCAGCCACAGAGCCCGGACAATTGCTCCTACTGCGAGGGGGATTCCGACGACTGTCAGCCCTAGGAGTAAGTTGATGATCAAGTCTCCCGGCGCGGGGCCGCCTTCATAATATACTTCCTCTCGAATTCCCATCTAGTACCTCGGCTTCTACCAACAACTGCTCTAATTCTTGCAGAATTTCTGCATAATTGCACTCTTGTGCGATCGGACGCACGACAATTACTAAATCCCACCCGAATTTTAATCTGGGCAATAGCTGTCGCAAAGCTGCCCGAATCTGACGCTTAATCCGGTTGCGGACTACAGCGCGTTTGCTGACTTTCAGGCTGATGGAAATGCCTGTGCGAGTGGGCTGCAAGGATTTTTCGGCTGTCGGTTTCGCAAATTCGGCGCTTTTGGGTTTACGCAGAGCTCTTAAGCTGAAATGGGCCGAGTTACGGCGCATTCCCTTGCGGTATACGGCGCTGAAGTCTTTTCGGTGCTTGAGTCGGTTTGTCTCGGGCAACATGGCGTAGGGCGATCGTTGAGGCCTCTCAACTTTGATGCAGTGCTAGACTGCGAGGCGGTGGCGACCTTTGCTGCGGCGGGCTTTGATTACCAATCGACCTGTTGCGGTACGCATTCTGGCGCGAAAACCGGATGTTCTTTTTCTTTTGCGGCTGGTTCCGTGCAGGGTTTGCTGTGTCATTTTGATTTCTCCGGGCTTGTTACTTTACTTTTGATTAATATTCACAATCTTCTAGTTTACCATAGAGTTGTTCAGTTTACAAATAATTTTAAATTGATGATATTAGTTTGTGGGTAATTCCCAGAAACCCGGTTTCTTTCGAGATATTTCGTATCCCAATTAAGATTATCCAAGAAACCGGGTTTCTTAGCGTGTGGTTAATTCCCAGAAAAAGGTAATATGGATGTAGTTTTTGGAGGGTTAGGGATATGACTCCACAACCCATTAGTGACAAGTTAAGGTGATGGGTAAATTGTCAAGGGGGTATTTACATTGGTTAAAAAATAGATGAAACTCAGAATAGGCAAGTAGTTGAGCAATTATGACCAGCCATGACCAAGACCAGAACTACCAATCGGGACCACGCGAAAAAGAAACAACGACCACTGATAGAGGATGAAGTAATTGCCCAGCAACTCGAAGCATTACTGACACCAGCCATGCTCCATCAGGAAAATTCCTACCGTCAGCTAAAACTTCGGGACCGAATTCTCAACTTGCCATTGATGATGGCTGCGGTCTTAACCTTACTCTGGCGAGACGTAGCAGGAGTAAGAGAACTGACCAGAATGTTAACGAGAGACGGCTTTCTGTGGTGTAATCCCACTCAAGTCAGCCAACAAGCACTGTCGAGCGAGATTTTTGACCTTTCGGGCCGAGTTATTTGAACAAGTATTTAAAGATTTATTGCCAAGGTTAAGAACAAATTGGCAGAGCAGAAATCAACGAACCTTACCAGAAAGTATTCAGTTTACATTAACAAGATTTGAGCAGATTTGGATTATAGATAGTTCAATATTAGAGGCATTATTTCGGAAATTATCAAACTTAGAGGAAGCTAAAATAGGACAATTGGCGGGGAAAATAAGTACAGTAATTGATCTAGTAACTAGATTGCCAGTCGAAATTTGGTTTACCGAAAATGCGAAAAAATCTGATGTAAAACTTGAAGAAAATATCCTCAATTTAGTCAGCGAAAATACGTTATTACTATTAGATAGAGGCTTTTATCACTTTAATTTTTGGTTAAAATTAATCGAGCAAAAGGTTAACTTTATTACCCGAATAAAGAAAGGAGCCGCCATCAAAGTAGAGGAAGTATTTACCGATAGTTATGGACTGCGAGACCGTAAGATACGTTTGGGGTCTGGAACAAAGAAAACTCCGTTTATTACCTTACGTTTGATTGAAGTTCGTTCAGAAAAAACCGGGCATTCTTATTTAACAAGTGTGCTAGAGCCAGAAAAATTACCCCCTTATGTAGTAGCAGATTTGTATCGAAGACGTTGGCGGATTGAAGAAGCTTTTAATATTGTAAAAAGGCTGTTAGATTTAAGCTATTTATGGACGGGTTCAATCAATGGGATTAAATTACAGATTTGGGCAACTTGGTTATTTTATGCAGTTTTAGTAGATTTAGGTGATGCGGTAGCTGATGAACTAGCTCTACCTTTTGAGCAGATTTCTTTAGAAATGATTTATCGCGGTCTTTATCATTTTACTATGGCTCATCATAAAGGTAAAGCAACAGATCCAATCAAGTATTTTGCTGACCCCCAAAATCGAGATTTAGGCATTATTAAACAGCAGCGAAAACCGAATGTTAAGTTAATTATTGCCCCTTTTCCTGAAAAGCAACGAGGGTCTGACCAATTCTTTTTTAAGAACTCTCCGAAAGCCTCTTGACAAAAGACTTACAGCCTTAACTTGTCACCAATGCTCCACAACCTAATGGAAAAGTGACGATCGTCGGCACAGAAAGGGGGCTTACGATCGCGGGAACACGCATAACTCTTTATGATGTAATAGATCATCTCAAAGCCCAGTATCCCCCTAAATTCATTCGTGACGTATTTAACCTTACGGATGAGCAGTTACGCGCTGCCCTGTCCTACATTGAGGCGCACCAGACAGATGTAGAAGCTGAGTACCAAGAAGTTTTGAAATCAGCCGAAGAAACTCGGCAATACTGGGAAGAGCGCAACCGCGAACGCTTTGCTCGCATCGCGGCAACTCCTCCTCGCTCTGAATATGAAGCTGTGCGAGTCAAACTTCAGGAACGCAGAGCGCAGCGGGAAGCCACAAAGCAATGATGATTCTGGCTGACTACAATTTGAATCGGCAAGCTCTCTTACTTTCTGGAAGTCTGGTGGCAGGAGGGTGGTTAGATATTACTCCCATTCGGTTAGTGACATTTCAAGACATTGGCTTACCATCTAATAGCGACGATCGAGTCGTTTGGCAATTGGCTCAATTTAATCAGATGCTTTGATTGACAGCAAACCGTAATGCAAAGGGTGAAGACTCTCTGGAACAAATGATGCGGGAAGAAAATGAGCCAACTTCATTTCCAATTATCACGATTAGCGATCCCGATCGGGTTAACGAATATGATTATCGAGAGCGTTGTGTTGAAAAGCTTGTAGAAATCGCGATCGATATCCAATACTATATGGGAGCAGGTAGGTTATTTATTCCGTAAACATATCTATTTAAGTTGATGACTAGAACAATTGTCAGTTCACCGATATAAAATAAAGATAGCTTTTTTAAGTGCGACGGCTTAAGTGTTTGGGTCGAATCCTACGGCGAACTCGATCGAGGAAGGGAGATTCTGATGGGGAGTAAGAAGGGGTTGACATTACATCATTAAGCTGCGGTATTTTCCGATTATAATGGTATTATACCGCAACTGCGATACAATTATAAGTTATACAGCTTGCATTGCTGGTATGGAGGTACTCGGAGATTGATCGTTGAGTATTTAAGATGGTTTGATAATCGCTAAGAGGTAAGGACAACGTGAAAGAAGTTTTGACCGCAATAATTTCAGCATTTACCTCGGTTTTAGTTGTACTTGTTACCTACGGACTCAACTCTTACCGTGAAAATAAAGCTAAAGATAAACAGGAAGCTGACAGAATTATTTCGACTTATTTAAACCCTTTAAGATTCTACTTAGTTGAAAACTATTTTCGTTTCTCTGAAATTTTGAAAAAGATAGCTAACGATGGTGAAAAGCACGAAAAATTGCTTTATATAACTAATGTTAAAGAAATTTCTGAACAATCGCCTGAATGGTTTAACAATTACGGCTGCTACTTGATCTCATCATGCTACATGACAGCTCGTTTATTTTATCAGTTAGATAAGATCAGGCAAGAGCTTTCATATCTTCGACTTAGCAAAAAAGATGATACAGAGCTTATAACTCTAATAACGATACTAAGTCGTTGTTTTAGACAAGATTACGGAATCTATTACTTGATACAGCCAAGCATTGGAAACGATATGTATCTTGCAAGCGAGAAAAGGTTGATAACCTATCGTGAGTTTTGTCAATTGCTGCAAAATCCAGAAACTAGAGTCTGGTTTGATAGATTGCTGAATTTTTATATAGAGACAGGGCAAGGGCAGAAGTTGAAGAGAATTGAAGATATTATGGGTGCTAAGCTGTTGTGCATTTAAAACGCATATTGTATTATACAATATAACCATATTTATGAAAAGTCAATGCCTAGTAAAA
>NZ_JAUBSF010000079.1:0-33542 GCF_036704615.1 Microcoleus sp. K4-B3 | reverse complement strand
TAATTATGAAATGGAACCGAAAGATAAAAAATAAAGGCAACTTAGTTAATGCAGTTTAGATGTTTAACAGCTTATTCAAAGTATGTCCTTATTCCTAGATAGGGTCGCAGGAGGAGGAAAATCTATTAAAGAGCGTCTTGAAGCTGAAGGTATCAAGTCTTTGTGATCACTGTATAACAACGCCCATGCACACCGACCGCCGAAAGTTGATCGGTTATGATGCAAAGGCTATCGGCGGCGGGTGATGGGCAACGTTAGCCTGCACAATGTCTAGGATCTATTTGAACAGGTGTTTTTAGAACTGTATAGCTAAGTAATTCTAAATCTTTAGTTTTGGAATTCAGCAAAAGATTTATTTTGAATACGGGGGTAAGCCTAGAGATCTAATTTATATCACTAAAGGTTACGACCAAAGTTGGTATCACAGCTTATTTAGACTTTCCACCGCTGTCTGATGAAGATTTAGTCATGAATGCTGAGGGCTTTTTTCTGGAATTAGACGAACCAGAAACAGCGTAGGAGTAGTCCCGATCGCGGTGAAGTAAAGACAACGTTCCGGAAAACTAAGACCGCTATCTCAATCGCCAGAATCCACTGCATCCGGCAATCGATCGGGATCGATACCTTGCGATCGCAGCATTTCCTCTAATCGTTCTACACGTTGCTGGGCTTGCTCCTTCGCCAGTCGCTCTTGCTCCTTCGCCAGTCGCTCTTCCTCTGTGCGTTGTCTTTCCCGCTCTTCGGGGCTGAGGCAGCGATCGCCCGCTGCGTCGTACCACGTTAAAATCTCCTGGGACAAACCACCTACCAAACCCCGATAGCGTCCAATTCCCAACCCCACCTCCGGCATCCAGTAAGGTTCGCCAATTTGTAGTTGATAAACGCCATTTTCGAGTTTGTACAGTTCAAAGGGTTGATGGCGATCGCGCTGCCAAAATTCAGGGTTATAAATTAGGTAATACAGCACGCCTAACTCGGCGTAGAGCTCCAGTTTTTCGTCATATTCGCCTCCGGGACGGTGGGACACCATCTCCAACACAAAAATCGGCACCACCTCGTTTTCTTCCCAAGTGGCATAGCTGCGCCGCGATTTTCCTCCCTTCTTGCGCTCTACCCCCAGACTCAGGAAAGCATCAGGAACACGGGCACTTTCGGACTCACCCCAGTAGTGTGATACACCGCCATATCGACGCCGAAGTACCAGTCCATCCGCGCTGACCAGAGGTAAATCAATGACAGCAGCAGCAAATTGGGTAACAGGTTCTGGTCTTCGTTATCCACGGGCGTATCGTCCGAACAGGGCAGGTCGGCAGTGCTGGGCAAATTTTGCAACAGAGGCTTGGAAATCACCGGAAGAACCGCCAGAGACACTTAGTTCATACTATTGTACCGTAGCTGACATTAAAGGAAACACAGTTAAATTCATCTGTGTATCCGTATCAATATCGGTGTCGCGCGTGGCTTCATTTCAGTTCAACATTTACCGTCGAGCATGATATGGTTGGTGAAAAAAGTTCGATCGCCCTTCATGCGGAAGAGGGAAAAAAGAACAACAGCACGACACGGATAGCACGGATACACGGATGATATTGTAAGGGCAATCGTTCTTAACCGAAAAAAATCAGATTAAATTGCGATCGCTCACTCTCGGAAATTTTAGCGTACAGGAAATATAACTTGCTTTACCTATGATCGAGAACTCAGCACAAGAGGAATGGCGAAGCAAAACGCTTGCATACGCCGCAGCGGTAAACTCATTTGTCGAAAAAGGTCTTCGTGAAGGATGGGAAAAGGCTAGTGAAGAGCCAGTCGATCCCGGCCGAAATCATTTGGCGAACACCGTAATAGGTGCTGTTCGGCAGGCGAATGCAAACGGCGAATTGAGCGATCTCAGAGAACGGTGGCCTCCAGCGCATAGTCCATTGATTGAGCTGTTAGAAGAAAATGGACAAAGCATACCTATTGTTTGCATTCTTCCTGACTCATCGATAGTTGCTCGCATTGGAGCGCCGTATGAAACAGGTCGGACGGTTCACATCGTTGGTGATTCCGTCACAGACGTACCGGATGTGGGGTTCTTTGGTCAAGGCCCGAATCGTCGTTATTTCGCGCTCGCCCAATCGAATGGTGTCCGAATTGTCGATGGCTGGAATGGCCCCGAAGTTGCTCTGTGTCGGTGGCCTACGGGACTGGAAGATGTGCCTGATGGTTTCGATGTCTCAGCGTTGGATTCGCCACCAACCCCGACACGACTGATTCCTTTTCCTGACGGAAAGCGAACTCTCTTAGTAAGTAGCGACGGCATATTCCTATTGTCGCCATCCGATGCCCAGCGACTACTTCCAACCACAGAGCAGATGAAAAAACACTTCAAATGGCTACGAGAAGAATATCCAAATGAAAAACTGACGATAGACGTTTCTATGGAACACGGTGCAGTATCCAAAAATGGAAAGCTCATCGCTATTGGTTCACAAGACAGTACGCATTTGATTTTCAACGACGAACTGGCGGTCGTTGGCAACATTGGCAATCAAAGTGAATATCCACACTACGCCTTATTTAGCTCAGACGATGCCATGATTGCGTTCAACTCTTGCCATTTCTACAACGGCATAACCATCGGCGTACCAACGAATTTGCTACACGCTCTGGAGACAGACCCGTATGAAGAAGACAAACGCACTCCTATTCTTGAAAACGGTGCACGGGTTTATGCAGGTGTCAGTCGTAACGACGAGTTTATCATAGGTGATGCAAGTGGGTACGTCCGTGCCTTCAGTATGACAGGGGAAGCTCGATGGCAGCACTTTATCGGTTCCAGTGTTGGTGACATTGACATTTCAGCCGACGGTACGACGCTTGCGGTTTCCACATATGCAGGTTTTCTCTCAATCATCAAGTTGGATGCCGGAATGCAGGCTTCCTACCAGATTGGGAACGGCAATCACTTAGAAACTCGTCGCTGGATTTTCTGGAAGAACGAACCCAATCCGCTAATCTGGTGAGTACGCTCTAACGTATGAGGTTCATTACCTGTCTTTTGAAATCATTTGTGCAAACTGTTAAACCTCAAAGAGCGATCGCCCTTAACCGAAAAAATCAAATTCCCGACTTCTAAATTCATCCGTGTATCCGTGTCAACATCCGTCTTCTTCCCTCATTTCAGTTCAACATTTACCGTAGCCGACATCCCCGGTGCAATCCGCGATTCATAGCCTTTAATGCTTTCAGCATCAAACACAACTTTTACCGGAATCCGCTGCACAACTTTGGTGAAGTTTCCCGTAGCATTATCGGGAGGCAATAAGGAGAATTGAGCGCCAGAAGCAGGGGAGAAACTATCCAGATGACCTTCAAATTTGCGGCCACCAAAAGCATCTAATTTGATTTCTACTTTTTGGCCTGGTTTCATATTTGCCAGTTGCGTTTCTTTGAAGTTGGCAACTACCCACAAATCGTTACTGACGATCGCCATTAACGGAGTTCCCGGCTGCACCCGCTGCCCGACTTCAACGGATTTGCGGCCGATTTGTCCGGCGGCCGGAGCAGTAATATTCGTGTAGGAAAGTTGCAGTTGAGCGTCTTTAACCGCGGCTTCCGATTGCCCGATCGCAGCTTTAGCAGCATCATACTGCGATCGACTGACTTTAGTTTGCTCTACCGTAGCTTCAGCTTGTTGCAATCCGCCCTTTGATGCAGCAAGTTTGGCTTCGGCGGTGCTGATACCTTCTTGCGCTAGGGCGACTTTAGCTTCAGCGCTGGCGACGCCGACTTGGGCGCGCGCTACTTGGGCTTCGGCTTGTTTTACCCCTTCTTGAGCTTGGGCTACTGCTGCTTGGGCTGCGGTTACGCCTTCTTTGGCTTGAGCTAAGCGCGCTCTGGCTTGGGCAATTCCTTGTTGGGCTGCGGTGGTTTGGCCTTGGGCTACTTCGTAGGCTGCTTTGGCGGAGTCTAGTTGCTGGCGGGCGATCGCACCTTCTTGCTGCAAGCTTTCGTACCGTCTGTAATCAGCTTGCGTCTTGACGAGGTTGGCTTGCGCTTGTGCTAGCTGAGCTTGCGCAGCAGCAATGCCGGCTTCGGCTTCCGTCACCTTGGCTTGAGCTTGCGGAATTCCGGCTTGAGCTTGGGCAACTTTGGCTTGCGCTGCGGGCACGCCGGCTTCGGCTTCGGCTACCGCAGCTTCTGCCGCGGGTACGCCTTGTTGCGCTTCTCTAATTGCTGCTTGGGCGGTGGAAATGGCAGCGTTGGCGCTGCCGATATCTCCTTGAGCTTGGGCAGTTTTGCCTTGGCTGGTTTGGGCGACTAGGGAAATATTGGCTTCGGCTGCTTCGGCTTGGCGGCGAGCATTTTCTAAGGCTGCTTGGGCTTGTTGGACTTTAACTTGGTAGTCGCGGGGGTCGAGTTTGATCAGCAGTTGTCCGGGTTTTACTTGTTGGTTGTCTTGTACTAAGACTTCGCCGACTGTACCGTTGATGCGGCTGCTGACTTGGTGGATGTGTCCGGCAACTGTAGCATTGTCGGTTTCTTGGTGGATGGAGGCGTATTGCCAGTAGTGGTAGCCGAAGCTGCCTGCGGCGATCGCCCCTAGGCCCAGCGCTGCTAAGATCAACGCTTTCGGGGCTTTTTTCTTGGGTGTTGCAGCCGTCGGCAGTGGTGCTTGCAGTTCTGTTTCTGCGCCTGTTTTGACCTCGGCGGGGGCGTTGATTTCTGTCTCTGGGGCGGGGATTACTGGTAGGCTTTTAGCGATGGTGTCGTCGATCGGCTTTTCTAATACGGCGACTGCTTTGCCGTTGCCGTTGCCGTTGAATTCTGGGTTGATTTCGTTTGTGCCTTTCATGATATTTGACTCCTGATACTTTAGTAAGATGTCGTTTGTTTAGGGTACGTAGTTTTTATTTAGTAAGACGGCTTTTTTTAAGAGTGCGTAGTATTTTGCGGTTATTTGTAATGTACTGGAGGTAGATGCTGCTGCACTTCACTCAAAAGATTGATTTGTCGGTTTAGGAAAGATTCAGGATCGATCGATCGATCAGTTGGGAAAAAAGTTCTCGATCTGCCTCTGAAATTCCCTCGACAGCTCGATCTCTGATTTTAGCTACCAGCGGGGGCAATACCTCTTGCAGTTCCGTGCCGGAGTCTGTCAGCCAAATGCGCCATATACGGCGATCGCGGGTGTCTCTCTCCCGGCGGACTAGGCCTCTTTCTTCCATGCGATCGAGCACGCCTGTCAGCGTCCCGCCTACCTGTTGCAGTTTGTCGCCAATGCTGGAAGTCGGCAAACCGTCTTCTTGCCACAAGCAGCACAGTACCAGCCAGTGAAAAGGTGTCAATCCAAAGGGTTCAAGTACCTCTTGCAGCCTGCGGCTGCCTAACTGTGCCAGCAGTTTGAGCCGGTAGCCCAGGCTCTGAGGGGCGAGAACGTCGTGCCACTGAGCTAGATTTATGCGATCGACAGTGGATGTAATAACCATAGGTTTATTAGTTAGCGTTCGTATTATTAGAGTAGGATATTTTTTTGGTGTTGTCAAGGGGGCGCAAGCAGATTTTTTGAGGCCGACAGCTATGCTAAAACCGGGAATCCCCCTGGGACTTAAGTCCCAGGCTAAAAGCTGAATTCGGTTGAAACAGACTAAAAAATTCAAGCTTAACTGATGGGATGCTGGATCGTTCGATCGAGACTGCCACTGCTGTTTAGTCCACTTAAAGTAGACTTTAGCTGTAAGCCAGGGACGTAAATCCCTGGCGGACTCGCGGGTACACTCGCAGACTGTGGCGCTGCGGAGGATGTGTAGCTTTCGATAGGATTATCGATCGCACGATCGAGCATCACCCGACTGCCGGATGTCCGCCCTGCGAGGTGTGTTTACATTTCTTAATTTTTCTTAAACTAGAAAGGGTAAATCTAGTTTGCGATCAGAATTTATGTTGCTTCCAGCCGACAAACGCACCAAGTTAGACGACACCGACGACAATTTGTTCTATTCCTATCCCCGGTTTGTGACTCACGTAGACGATGGATTCATTCAGCAACTAACGGATTTATATCGGGAACGGCTGAAACCGAATACTCGGATTTTTGATATGATGAGCAGTTGGGTTTCTCACTTCCCCGACGAGATGCAATTTGCCCATGTTGAAGGGCACGGCATGAATGAAGAGGAGTTGGCAAAAAATCGCAGACTAAATCATTATTTTGTCCAGGATTTGAATGCAAATCCTAAGTTGCCACTGCCTGATTCAGAATTTGACGCCGTTGTCAACTGCGTTTCGGTACAGTATTTGCAACACCCGGATGCGATTTTTGCCGAGATTCACCGGATATTGAAGCCAGGTGGCGTAGCAATTGTGAGCTTTTCCAACCGGATGTTTTATCAAAAGGCGATCGCAGCTTGGCGGGAAGGTTCGGAGGGCGATCGGGTAGAATTAGTCAAGGGTTACTTTGATTCTGTCAAAGGAGCGAATATACCCGGATTTAGCAAGCCGGAAGTAATAGTTCGCAAGGCTAACTTGCCGAGTTTTATGCAAATGCTGCGAATAGGAAGCGGCGATCCGTTTTATGCGGTAGTTGCTTACCGCCAAAGTTAGAATTTTTTGTAGTAAGGACTTTAGGACTTTAGGTGGAAATTGAAAGCACTAAAGTCCTTACTACAAACCGATCGAAACCTATACTCTTTAGGTTAGGATATATTTAATATTTGCTCCTAAAATATGGAAAACCAGCTTTTGCAGCGCATCACACTCGATCCAAATATCTGCCACGGAAAACCCTGTATTCGCGGTCTCCGATATCCAGTAGAGTTCATTCTTGAATTACTAAGTTCTGGTATGAATGCTAAAGAAATTATAGATGACTATGATGATTTAAAACATGAGGATATTCTAGCTGCTTTGCTATTTGCCGCGCGGCTGACTCAAGTGAAAAGCATATACCGAGTATTAGTGTAATGAAGTTTTTGGTAGATGCACAATTACCACTACGTCTTGCCCGCGTGCTGCAATCTGCTGGTTGCGATAGTATTCATACTAAGGATTTACCTCGACGAAATGCAACTCCGGATTCAGAAATTAACTGGCTTTCCATCCAAGAAAGCAGAATTGTTATCACCAAAGATAGAGATTTTATCGATTCATTTATGATCCAGCAGCAACCTTACAAGCTGTTGATATTGACGACAGGCAACATAAATAATAACCAACTTATAGACTTATTTATGAATAACTTGCCGCAGTTGGCTGAACTCTTTCAGGAAAATTCATTGATAGAAATGAATCGCGATACAATTGTAGTTCATCAGTAATAAATTAGGGTGAAACCTGGATATGAAACCATACCAGCAAATAGCGATCGACGAATGCGGCGAACCTTTAGTCCCCATTCCACCAGAAAATTTTGCCTTTGAAATCCCGCACCCTTATCAAAAGTTGGGGGCTCCTTATGACAACAGCAAAGCAGATTCGCCTTACTATTTGCGGCAAGGAGTTGTAGATAGTTTAATCGCAGCTCAAACTGAGCTACAGCAAAATTATCAAAATTGGAAAATTCTGATATTTGACGCTTATCGGCCGGTCGAAGTCCAGCAATTTATGGTAGATTATACTTTTAATCAAATTGCCCTAGCTCAAGGCTGCGAATTTCCAGTTTCCGAAGACAAACGCCAAGTAATTATAGAACACGTATATCAATTTTGGGCAGTACCGAGCCTCGATCGCGCGACACCTCCCCCTCACAGTACAGGTGCAGCTTTAGATGTAACTTTAGCGGCTCAAAATAATCGGCAAATTGATATGGGTTCTCCGATTGATGAAATATCAGAACGTTCTTATCCCGATTATTTTGCTAACAGCAATCACCCACAAGAACAGCAATATCACTGTCACAGGCAAATCTTAAAAAATGCGATGATAGCTGCGGGTTTTCAGCAGCATCCTAACGAATGGTGGCATTTTTGTCTGGGCGATCAGATGTGGGCTTGGTTGACAAATCAAAACAATAGTGTTAATCAATTGATTGCCCGATACGGCCGCTATTAAAACGGTACGCAATTAAATCTGGACTGGTGGACTCGCAACCTTGAGAAACCGGGTTTATTGACAAAAAACCTCAGCTTTTAGGTGCTTTCTTCGGCAACAAACCAGGTTTATGACACTCTATGCGTCCAGGAATATAAAAGCTCGATCGGCATAAATAATTTGTATCATCAGACACGACAACTATTGCCAGCGGGGTAGCAGTGCTTTAAAATCAACAAGAGCGAACAAGTGCAGGCAAATCAAGCCAGCACCGCAAACCCTAAAGGATAACTCAGAGTTCACCCAATGAAAGCACTCATCCTCTCTGGCGGCAAAGGAACACGCTTGCGTCCCCTCACCTATACGGGTGCTAAGCAATTGGTTCCTGTAGCAAATAAGCCGATACTGTGGTACGGAATTGAAGGAATTGTGGCGGCTGGGATTACGGATATTGGGATTATTATTAGTCCCGAAACCGGGGAAGAGGTGAAGACGAAAACAGGAGATGGATCTCGATTCGGTGCAAAAATTACTTATATCTTGCAAGCAGAGCCGGCGGGACTCGCTCACGCGGTGAAAGTTGCCAGACCATTTTTGGGCGATTCTCCGTTTATTATGTATTTGGGAGATAACTTAATTGAGAATCAGCTAGATCCGTTTTTAGAAATTTTTAACAAGCAAAAACTAGACGCTTTGATTTTGCTTCGTCCAGTTCCCAATCCCTCTGCTTTCGGTGTTGCAAAAGTTGATGATAACGGGCGAGTTTTGCAGTTAGTAGAAAAACCCAAAGTTCCGCCGTCAAATTTAGCACTGGTGGGAATTTACTTTTTTGCTCCTACTATCCACGAGGCGATCGATCAAATTCAACCTTCGCCCCGGGGCGAACTCGAAATTACCGATGCCATTCAACAACTCATCAATCAGGAAAAACACGTAGAAGCCTGCAATTTAGAGGGTTGGTGGCTGGATACGGGGAAAAAAGACGATTTGCTGAGTGCAAACCAAATCATTTTAGATAGCCGTATCGTAGCTTCAACTGAATTAAAAGTAGATGCAAAAAGTCAAATTATCGGGCGAGTGCAAATAGGGGAAGGAACGGAGGTAATTAATTCTACGGTTCGCGGGCCAGTGGTAATTGGGGAAAATTGCCGCATTGAAAATTGCTTTATCGGGCCTTACAGCAGTATTGCCGATCGCGTGACGATGATTGATGCTGATATCGAACACAGCGTAATATTGCAAGGGGCAAAAATAGTTGGCATTCACCAGCGAATTGTTGACAGCGTGATCGGGCAGCGAGCTCAACTCACTAATGCACCGGCTCGTCCAAAAGCTCTGCGGTTTATGATTGGTGATGACAGTCAAATCGAGTTAGCTTAAATTGAGATATTGCCAATATCGGAAGCAATAATCCTGATTTAACAAGAGATTAATTTTTTTGTGGGGTGGGCATCCTGCCCGCCCTTGAACAGCCAAGATGCCTGTTCCACAATTAGTTACAATTATTATTCAAGCAGCAAAGATGCCTGTTCCATAATAAGTCATAGTAAGTTATCTAAAGGAGAGGAAATTTTGCAGTACGAAGAAATACCAACTCAACAGATAATACATAAATTGCGACAAACTTTGGAGCCGCGAATTGGTATTGCTGAGCAGCCCCTATTGGGAACAGAAAATAGTGCGATCGCCCAAAATGAAGATGACGAAGACATCGCCCTTTTAAAGGCTGGTTTCGACATTTATAACATACCAATTACCTCTTACCAAAGACGGCTGGGTTCCGCAGTAATTGCAGTTAGAAAAATAGTCCGAAAATTACTCAGACCCGTACTCGAACGACAAGTAATTTACAATTTCGCTAATACCCGCGTCGTTCAAACATTGAGCATTCAATTGCAAAAATTGCAAGAAAATCAACAAAGCCTAGAGAAAAAAATTCAAGAGGAATTCAGCAGCGGATATCCCGAAGTTACAGCACAGCTTGAGACTCAACAAAGAGCGATCGCAACTTTTCAGTCGGAAATAGAGCAAATAAAAGCTGTGCAGCAGCAACATACTGCTATTTTAGAGAAGATTACCGCTCAATTGCTCGATCGACAACAATAAAGCATCAAAGATGACCCAAAATAATTTGGTCACAAGGCCCCAGATTTATTCGCGAGAGCAATGCTTCAATGCTTCAATGCTTCAATCGAAAATTATTCAATTCCTCAATCTAAAATCCCAAATTCCAAATCGAAAATTCCTCGATTTTTCAATTTTTAAATCGAAAATTGTTCAATCCTAAATCGAAAATCCAAAATTCTTTAATCCTTCAATTACTCAATCTAAAATCTAAAATCGAATGACTGCACTGCCAATATGCTCGTTAATTATAGTCAACTATAACGGTCTGCGCCACACGAAAGATTGCTTAAAATCTCTACAAAAACTTGCGTATCCCGAACAGCAACTAGATTTAATTGTAATTGATAATTGCTCTCAAGACGATTCCGTTAATTCCCTGCGCGAACTATTTCCGAAAGTCCGCATTTTTGTCAATTCCGCCAACAACTTTGCTAAAGCCCTCAACCTTGGCATCAGCGAAGCAACAGGGCAATATATCGGATTTTTAAATAACGATGCTACCCTTGACAGTCGCTGGTTAGAGATTCTTGTTAAAATCCTAGAAACTAATAAGAAAATCGGTGCAACTAGCGGCAAATTGCTGTTTAAAGACGGGCGGATTAACAGCGTAGGTATTCAGCAATTACCTAATTTTTATTGGCAAGATGTCGGCTTTGGCGAAAAAGATTCGGGACAGTACGATACAGAACGGGAAGTCGAAGGGCTTTGTTGGGCGGCGGTGCTTTTTCGGAGGGAATGTCTCGATGATGTCGGGCCGATAGATGAAGATTTTGTGATGTATTTTGAAGATGTAGAGTTTGCCAAACGCTGCCACAAACGCGGTTGGAAAATGCTTTATACTCCCGCCGCCATCGCCCATCACGAGTATCGGGGTTCGAGTAAAGGCAGCAAACTTACCGAGTATTTCTGCAACCGCAATCGGTTTTTGTATTTGGCAAAACACGAACCTTTGCAATTAGTCAAAGGAATTCATACTTCGGATTTTTTTACTAACAAGCAGTACGATTTGCTGTTCGAGAGTTTATTTGTAGCGATTAAAAAACTTCTAGATTATCAGAAACCGGAAATCATCGAAACTGTATTGCCGCAGTTGTCGGAAAAGTTGGCGGTGATTTACAGTCGGATGAAGATCGATGGCATTTTGTCTCGATTGCAGGTGGTTCGGGGCGATCGCAAAATGTCGATCGCCATTTACGATCACGGACTGCATTTTATTGGTGGCGGTCAAAAATACGTCGCTACTCTCGCCTCGCTGCTACAAAATGAATTTGACATTACTTTTATCGCCAACAAAGCAGTTGCTGTTTCCGACTTAGAATCGTGGTACGGACTCAACCTTTCAGGATGCAAAATTAAAATTATGCCCTTGGCGTTTTACGAGAAACGCGGAATGCAGTGCATCGATTCCAGCATCATTGTGGAGGATATGGAAAATCCCTTTGATGAAATTGCCAGAGAAAGCAAAAACTACGATATTTTTATCAACGCAAACCAACTGGAAAAAGTGCAACCACTGTCGCCAATCTCAGTATTTTTCTGTCACTTTCCCAATACTTTCCGCAACCGTCACTTTGCAGTCGATGATTACACTTTTATTATTGCCAACAGTCAATTTACAGTCAAGTGGTTGGAGAAACGCTGGAACTTAAAGCCCACTTTTATGCTTTATCCCCCGGTGGAAATGGCAACAGTTAAAGTGCCGAAAGAAAACATAATTTTGGCTGTGGGACAATTTGAAGCTGGGGGAACAAAAAAGCAAATTGAACTAATTAAAGCTTTCCGCAGTTTGCTAGCAGATTATCCCGAAGATTTTCAAGGATGGCGGCTAATTTTAGCCGGCAGCAGCATTCCCCGCAATCCTTATTTAAAGACTGTTCAGAATTTATTGAAGCAAGATTCAAGGGCGATCGAGTTAAAAGTGAATGCTGACTTCGATGAGGTAAAATCACTTTATGCTAGAGCTAGCATATTTTGGCACGGCTGCGGTTTGGGTGAAGTCAATCCTCAAAGATTTGAGCATTTCGGGATGGCGACTGTCGAAGCCATGCAAAATAGTTGTGCTCCGATTGTTTTCAACGGCGGCGGCCAACCGGAAATTGTCGAACATGGGCGATCGGGCTTTTTGTTCAATACGGTTGAGGAAATGTGCCAGCATTCACGTCAACTAATTGTTAATCCCGATTTGCTAGCAGAACTTCAAGCATGTGCACAGCAGCGCAGTCTGAATTTTAGACTTGCACGTTTTGAAGAAAAAGTCAAGAGTTTTTTTGAGATTATTCTCCAAGAATATGGTACAATTCGGCTGCCAAATCCTGCCGATATAGCTCAAATGCTCGATCGAACTTAAAGGCTAATTAATTAAATAGTCCACCAGGGGTTTTAACCCCTGGCTCAAAGCTAAAGTCTTATTGCATAGGACTAATATCAAAGTCAATTTTATTACCGTTTTCTTCAGTCCGCGCAGGCGGACTTTGTATGTGTAGTCGCGACTTCCAGTCGCCGGATATCTAAAATCATGTCTAATTCACTGTTAATCAATTTATCATTTTTAACTCCCGAACCAACTGGAATCGGGACTTATGCCGCTAATATTTTCCCAGAACTGCAACAGCTAAAACCAACATTACTTGTTTCCCAGCAAATTGACAATTATACTTGCTATCAAATTCCCGAAACTCTGACACCGAATCGCGGCCCGACAGGACAAATTGACAGGCTGCGGTGGACTCAATTCAATTTGCCAAAAATTTACCAAAAATTGCAGTCAACCCTGATATTTTCCCCAATTCCCGAAGCACCTTTGTATTCCGGCTGCCGCTACATCGTCACTGTTCACGATTTAATCCCTTTGCGATTTCCCCAACGGTTTTCTCGCTTAACAGCTTATTTTCGCTACTACATACCGCAGGTTTTGCGACAAGCAGAACACATTATTTGCGATTCTCAAGCAACGGCGGCAGATGTTGCTAACTTTTTCCAGATTACGCCTAAAAAGATGACCGCAATTCCCCTAGCTTGCGATAATATTAATTTTAGATATCTCGACTTGCCAACCAAAAATTATTTTCTTTATACCGGCAGACACGATCCTTATAAAAACTTAGAAAGATTAATTGCTGCATTTGCGAGTTTGCCCGATCGCGCAAATTGCGAATTGTGGCTAGCAGGGCCTCCCAATGCCTACACACCGCAGTTGACAGCACAAGTTGAACAATTGGGTTTACAATCTTTGGTAAAGTTTCTCGGTTACGTTCCCTATTCTCAATTGCCCGTACTGATGAATCAGGCGATCGCCCTAGTTTTCCCTACACTTTGGGAAGGATTCGGCTTACCAATTTTAGAAGCAATGGCTTGCGGCACACCCGTCATCACATCCAACCTGTCATCGATGCCAGAAGTAGCCGGAGATGCCGCCTTATTAGTCAATCCTTACAGCGTCGGAGAAATAGCCGAAGCCATGCAAACATTAGCCACAGATTCAAAAGTGCGATCGAACTTAAAAACTGTTAGTTTAGCCAGATCGTCTCAATTTAGCTGGCACAAAACCGGAAAAGCAACCGCCAACATCTTACAACAATATCTTTAAATCTTCCCTCTCTTCCTTTCTCCTCTCTGCGTCCTCTGCGCCCTCTGCGGTTAAATAAAAAAAATCCCACCAAAAACCGCAATCTACATATTATCCCATGCCCAATTCCCAATCCAACCTGCTCATCAACCTCTCCTTCCTAATTTCCAAACCAACCGGCTTAGCCATCTACGCCAAAAACCTATTTCCCCACCTAAAATCTCTCAATCCAACATTACTAACAGCAGAAAATTTTCCCAATAACAACTGCTACCAAATCCCCGCTAACCTAACACCAGAACAAGGAACAAAAGGACACATCAACCGATTGCTGTGGACACAAACCCAACTCCCCAAAATTTACAAACAGCTAAAATCTAACCTGTTATTTTCCCCAATTCCCGAAGCTCCTTTATTTACAGGTTGCCGCTATATAATTACAGTACATGACTTAATAGCGCTGCGATTTCCCCGCCGCTTCGATCCTCTGACACCTTACCACCGCTACTACATTCCCCAAGTGCTGCGGCAGGCTCAACACGTCATTTGCGACTCTGAATCAACTGCCAAAGATATCGCTAATTTTTGCAAGATTCCTACTAATTTAATTACGCCAATTTTCCCCGGATACGATACCAGTTTCTTCCGTTTTTTAGACTTGCCAACAAGCAATTATTTTCTTTATATAGGCCGCCACAATCCCTATAAAAACGTGCAGCGAGTTGTAGCAGCATTTGCTGCTTTGCCTGATAATTCCGAGTACGAATTGTGGATAGCAGGTTCGGAAGATAAACGCTATACGCCGCTGCTGAAGGCGCAGGTTCAAGAATTGGGATTGGTCGATCGAATAAAATTTCTAGATTACCTCCCCGCAGCCGACTTGCCCAAAGTCATCAACCGGGCGATCGCCCTGGTTTTCCCCAGTCTTTGGGAAGGATTCGGGCTCCCCGTGCTCGAAGCAATGGCCTGCGGCACTCCTGTCATCACCTCTAACCTGTCTTCAATGCCCGAAGTGGCGGGGGGTGCAGCATTATTGGTCAACCCCTACAGCGTCGAGGAAATTGCCTCTGCTATGCACCAGCTTGCAGTCGATGCCAAAGTTCGATCGCACTTGCGGGAGCTCGGTTTAGCCAGAGCAAAACAATTTAGCTGGGAAAAAACAGGTCTGGAAACTGCTGCTATTCTCGATCGATATATCTAATTTTTCTATTCTGACAGCACAGAGAATCGTATTGAGGGTGCGATCGCATTTAGGGTGCGATCGCCACCGGTGTCAGCAGACATGTGGGAAATAGAAGCTACAAGCCCGATCTCATGTCTGGCAAATTAACAGCAATTAAGCTCGGGGACGGGTTTTGTAGAGGCGGGTTAGCCAATATCTACGATTCATATCCAGAGTATTTGTCAACCCGCCCTTCCCGCCCATTTCGGCAAAATTCGCCCTTTTACTTGTTGATACCCAACTGATCGCCGCGCTTGTACTGCTGATAAGCAGCAAAAAACAGCCCCGCCAGAGTAACAAAGATTAGACCCAGAACAATACCTGAAAGCAGCGGTTCTACCATGAGATCTCCTTAACGTTAAGATTTAACAACCTATTTTTCATATTACCAGCACTTACACAGATGAAATTTCACATTCATCGCCCTTCCGGGGGTCTAAGAGCTTGCTCTCCCCGCTGCGAACGATTAAGCTATGTTATGAGAAATAAATTTTCTTGTAGATACTATTTTTAATTGAACTCCTTTGAATAACCAACTTGCCAGGAATGAAATTAAAAACCCGATCGAGCGACTGGCTATATTTGCGCTAGCGGTGTTGCTTGCCATCTTCTTGGCGACGATCGCAATTCGTCACTTTCAAGTCGCAGATCCTTACGTCAAAAGCGTACTATCCCTCACTGGCAATCCGTTTCAGGGTTCCGCCATCTTTCAAATGAACTGTGCGGGGTGTCACATATCCGTTTCAGACAGTCAAGTCGGGCCCAACTTGCACGGAGTGTCCGAGCGAAAATCCGAATTCGCTCTGATCCGGCAAGTCACGAGCGGGCAAACCCCACCAATGCCCCAGTTTCAGCCGAGTCCGCAAGAAATGGCAGACTTGCTGAAGTATCTCGAACAACTTTGAACCAAAGGAGGGGAAGAAATATGGTTCCTTCCCCTGCTCCCGATTGTCCAGGCAAGAGTAAGGTGCGCGCCGTGCGCACCCTACTGTGGAATGCGGACTGTGGAATGCGGACTAAACCAGCAACCTAAAACTCTGAGCCGATAACTGGCTCGGCTGCACGCCCGCCACTACAGCCAAAATCTCGTTGCTGCCGGCGATTCCGATCGCAGTTGAGCCATTAGTTTCGATCAATGACAGTTGATTGAAGTCCAAGCCTCCCACCAACACGAGCGAATCAACTCCTTGCGTGAAGTTGATAATGGTGTCAATTCCCCCGCCCGCTGCCAAGACAAAGCCATTGCTGCCACCGCCGACGAGAGTATCGCTACCAATGCCCCCAAAGAGCAAGTTATCGCCGATATCACCAAAGAGCAAATCATCCCCGCTGCCGCCAATTAAGGTATTGTTACCGTCGCGGCCGCAGAGAGTGTCATTGCCTTGATCGCCAATTAGCACGTCGTCGCCGCCTCCTCCCAAAATTACGTCCTCGGCTTTGCCGCCGTACAATACGTCATTGCCTTCGTCGCCAGAGATCGAGTCGTTGCCGCGATTGCCATAAATCGTATCGTTAGCGCGATCGCCAAAAATCAGGTCAAAGCCTTTGCCGCCGAAGAGAGTATCGTTATCGATGCCTCCGTAGATAGTATCGTTGGCTGTATTGCCATTGATGTAGTCGCCGCCCCCTCGACCAAAGATCAAATCGTTGCCGCTCAACCCGAAGATAGAGTCACTGTCGGCACTACCCACGATCGTATCGTCGCCGTTAGGGCCGTCGATCACATTACCCGCCGCTGAAGGAATGCCGGGCTCATTGGGAGTAGCGATCCTCGGGAAGTTCTCAGGGCAAACCAAATCTGTCGGTACAGGTGCAGGTGTCGGCGTCGGTACAGGTGCAGGTGTCGGCGTCGGTACAGGTGCAGGTGTCGGCGTCGGTACAGGTGCAGGCGTCGGTGTCGGTGCAGGCGTCGGTGCAGGCGTCGGTGCAGGTGCAGGCGTCGGTGCAGGCGATGTCGGCGGTGTCGGTGCAGGTGTCGGCGTCGTGACAGGTGTCGGCGTCGGTACAGGTGCAGGCGTCGGGAAGTTCCCGAAGTTGATGCCGCTGACAATAGCGCCTGAAGTTAGGGCAATGTCGGCAGGGTCGGCGGTGCTTTGGGTAAACCCAGTTTGGTTGACTTCCCGGACGCGGTAGGTTCCCGGCGTTAGGTTCGCGAACAGGTAGTTGCCGCTATTGTCTGTGGTAGTAGTAACAGGAGCAGGAGCAGGAGCAGTTCCAGCTACGACATTGGTTAACTGAATTTGGAAATTCGGTAAACCCGGTTCTCCAGCCTCCTGAGTGCCGTTGTTGTTGGTGTCTCGGAACTTCAGACCTCGGATCGTACCCGGTTGGGGCAGGAAGTTGCCGAAGTCAATGCCAGTGATGTTATTTCCACCTGTTACCGTAACGGGGGCGGGGTTGGGGGTCGTCTGCGTCCAGCCATTTTGCTGGACTTCCCTTATCTGGAAAGTACCTGCGGGTATGTCCTTGAGAGTGTAGTTGCCTGTGGCATCGGTGATGGTAGTGAGTTCGCCCTGCTGAAACAATCCATCCGGAGTGATACTGTCGAGGAATATTTGCCAGTTACCTAGCCCCAATTCTCCGGCATCCTTAACGCCGTTGTTGTTGAGGTCATTGAATTTTTGACCGCTGATGGTACTCGACTGGAAGTTGCCGAAGTTGATATTAGCGATGTCTTGACCGCTGGTGACAGTGATGTCCGCTGGGTCGGGGGTAGTTTGCGTCCAAGTAGGCTGCAAGACTTCCCGCACCTTATAGGTTCCGGCTGACAAATCGAGGAATTTGTAGTTGCCGGCGGCATCGGTGAGGGTGTTCGGTTCCCCGGTGTCGAGAGTACCGTTGTTGTTGGTATCGAGGAAGAATTGCCAGTTGAGTAGTCCTGTTTCTGCTGGCGCATCTTGGATGCCATTTGTGTTGAGGTCATTGAACTTCAGACCACTAATCGAGTTGGGCCTGAAGTTGCCGAAGTT
Source organism: Microcoleus sp. K4-B3 (assembly GCF_036704615.1). Classification (NCBI taxonomy): domain Bacteria; kingdom Bacillati; phylum Cyanobacteriota; class Cyanophyceae; order Oscillatoriales; family Microcoleaceae; genus Microcoleus; species Microcoleus sp. K4-B3. Next base: position 15,646 of record NZ_JAUBSF010000079.1, on the reverse strand, counting down.
GTTGTTTTGGGAGTCGGTGCCGCTGGTGACGGCGATCGTAAACGCGCCGGAAAGAGTAGGCGTGGCTGCGTTGACGGGGGGCACAGTTTGCGTCCAGCCTGTTTGTGGCACTTCCCGCACTGTATAAGTGCCGGCTGGCAAGTTGGTGAACTGGTAGTTACCGGCGACATCGGTGACGGTGGCGTTGGTGCCTGTTTCGGCTGTTACTGCCTCTTGCACGCCGTTGTTGTTGGCATCCAAGTAAATTGTCCAGCCTCCTAGCGGTTGTTCTGCTGGGGCATCTTGAATGCCATTTTTGTTGAGGTCATTAAATTTGAGCCCGCTGATTTTGCCCAACTGGAAGTTGCCAAAGTCTTGAGCCGTAATGTTTGTGCCGCTGACCGGGTTAATTGTATAAAAAACCGGGCCGGCGGTTTGTGAGAAACCCGTCGGTACGTCTTCTCTCACAAAGTAACGACCGCTGCCGACGCTGGTAAAGCTGTAAGTGCCAGCAGCCGCAGGCGCTGTTCCGGTAACTTGACTGGCGACTTCGGAGTCGCCGGTATCTAAAGTGCTGTTATTGTTAGTATCCTTGAACAAGCGAACGGTAGTACCGTTGAGGGGCGTGTCGTCAGCAGTGAAGCCGTCGCCTGTGAGGTCGGTGAATTTGGTGCCGCTGACGGTGATGCTTTGGAAAATGCCGAAGTTTTGACCCGTAACGGCAGTACCGCTTTGGGCGCTAACAAGAATTGCGGCAGCGGGGAAAGAGATGCTGGAGTTGGCTGGAGGAGTGGCTTGTATCAGGTAATTGCCGGGGCCGATATTGGAGAATGTGTAATCTCCGGCTCCCGCAGTCGTTTGCGCAGTGCCGACAACAGTATCTGTGCCGACTTCCAGCGTGCCGTTGCCGTTGGTGTCTTTGTATAAGTTAACCGTGACGCCGTTTAGTGTAGTGTCGTCGGGAGTGAAGCCGTTCCCCGCAAGATCGGTGTAGGTTTTGCCTGCGATCGATGTCAGTTGGAAGTTGCCGAAATTGGCACCGGTGACATTAACAATACCCGTATTTGCCGGAGTCGGGCCGACAGTCTGCACCCAAGCAGTCGCAGGCGTTCCAGCGGGCGGCGCTTCTGTAATCGGAGTAGCTGTTTTGACGTCGCGGATGATGTAAGTGCCGTCGGCTGCGGTAGTAGCGCTCTTCGTGCCTACAGAAATCACCCAGCCCGGGAGACCTGGTTCAGTCGCCGCAGCACCTTGCAGGCTATCCCCGTTAAGGTCGTTGAATTTAAGGCCTGTGACGATCGGGCCGTATTCATAAGCACCGATATCAACATTAGCGCCGATCGTCCGGGGAAAGCCAGCACCCCGCTGGTCAGTTGCCCCCGCAGCGGCTGCGGCTGCGGCATCCCCAGTATCGATCGCCGGATTAGGAGTCGCGGTGCTGTCAGCCAAAGCATAAGTCACGGGAACGCCTGTAGCCTCGTTCAATCCTGCAGCAGGTGCGATCACATTTCCTATAGGAACTGTCAGTTGCTGGGCGACAGGTAAATTGCTGCCAGCAACATTCCCGATCAAATTGTTGATACTGGTGGCGGCGAAAGAGGTCCCGAACACGTCAGGATTCGCGCCGCCCAAATTCCCGGCGACGATCGAATTTCTGACGTTCACAGTACCGCCGTTAGTAGCAATACCCCCGCCGACAGCAACAGCCGGAGCAGTCGCAGCCGCAGTATTAGCAGTGATGGTGTTGTTAGTGAGAGTAGCAGTAGCAGCGGTGTTGACAAAAATTGCGGCCCCCGCGCCCTGGCCAGGTGTAGCGTCCGCAGCGCCAGCAGCGCCTCCCGTTGCTGTATTGCTGAACAAAGTGCTGTTGTTCAGGGTCAAACTGCCAGTATTAACAAAAATTGCGCCTCCCAAACCAGCACCGCCGCCGCCGCCGGTTGGGCTGCCGGCGCCGCCCGGGGTGAAAGCTCCGACGGTCGTGCTGAGTCCGCCTACTGTACCGCGGCCGCCGCCTCCTCCGAAGCCCCCAGCGCCGCCGTTGCCGCCCACACCACCGCCGCCGCCTCCTCCTCCGAAGCCCCCAGCGCCGCCAATACCGCCAATGCCGGCTGCACCTGCTGTGCCAGTGCCGGCGACGCCGCCAGCGCCGCCGTTGCCACCGCCGCCACCCCCTCCTCCGAGGCCGCCAGCGCCGCCAGCGCCGCCAGCGCCGCCCGTACCGCCGTTAGTGCCACCAGTACCAGCGCCGCCCGTACCGCCAGCGCCACCGACGCCGCCGTTAAGACCTGTGCCTGGTAATCCGCCGCTGCCAGCGCCGCCGTTGCCGCCCGTACCACCAGGGCCGCCGTCACCGCCGATGCTTGTCAACCCGGGAAGACCGGTTTGACCGGGGCCGCCTGCGGAAACGAAGGGAAACAGGCCTGCAAAATCGGTGTTGCCGCCAGGGCCTGCTGCCGCAGGAGCTACGGGGGCCGCGCTGCCGGCGCCGCCCGTAGCGCTGTTGCCAGTAAAGGTCACGCTGTCAACTGTGACAGTACCGCTGTTGATAAATAGTGCGCCGCCCATGCCGGCTGCACCGCCACCGCCACCTGTGCCCGCAGCGCCTGTAGATATGCCGCCGGTAATTGTCAGGTTGGAAAATGTGACTGGGGTAGCGGCGCTGTCGATGAAGAAGCCCCGGTTATTGCCGAGATTTAGGGTGAAACCGCCGCCGGTAAAGGTGATGGGGGTGGAAATCCTAGGCAGAACCTGTCCGGGAGCAAAGCTGATGTTGCCGGTGATGGGAATCGTGTCTGCATTCGGCAAAGCGTTAGCCAGAGTTATCGCATCTCGCAGTTCGCCAAATGTGGCGACTAAAACTGCGCTGTAAGCTTCCCTCGCCTCTGCTGAAAATGCCAAAGGTGTTTCTATGTTGCCCGTAGTTACTTCGAGTTCCCAGTCTCCACCCAACGCAGCATTCCCAGTCAAGTTGTCAGAAGCGGCAATATTTGCTCCCGTGAGCTGGCTCAGCCTTTCCACGAAAGCCACACCTGCTTCTGTGGCTGCGACGTTGCAACCGTAAAGCAGAATTTCGGGTTTAGCTGTAATTGAAGAGTTCGAGTTTGCCTCGGTTGTTGGCAAAGCAAACCATGTTTCTAAATAATTGCGGTAGCTTTCAATGTTGCTGAGATTAAGTTCTGTGGCGCCAATTTGCAAGCTGGCTGCTGCGCCGTGAGACAAAATGTGGACTGCTGCAATGTTTGTCCGCTGTTTAAGTGTTTCGGCGATTTGCTCGATGCCGTCGCGATCGGCTTTCAGAATAACAATTTCTGTATCGGGATTGGCCGTTTCTGTTAAACTTTCCCAATCTTTAACTTGTGAATCTGCAAAAACAATCTGGTGTTTCTGTTCTTTATAGAGTTCCACGATTAAATTCTCCTGGTACACACACACATCAAATTCATAGCACAAACCAACCGCAGCAGCGATCGATCTTTTTCCGGTGCGGATGAGAGTCGTTGGCGAAGCCCTCGAAGAGGAGCGCCCCTAACTTTCACCTAAATTTAGTATTGACAAAAACGTTTTTATATGCACCCTTACCCTAACTGAGTTAGTTTGATGGTTGAGAAGTTTTAAAGGGGGATATTGTTCCGGCTGTTTCCAAAAAAGTTGGACGAAACTTGCGCGCTGTTTTATGCTCTACCCGAGATGGATAAAGTACCAGATTTTATAAAAATTGTCAATCTAATAATTAACCGATGGCGATCGAGATTTGTTAGTCAAGAGTCATCAGTCACGGTTATTAGCTATAAGCTGATATTATTTGGTAGTTGTTGGCTGCTGAATGATATGTATGTGCGATCGAAAAATCACAATCAAATTGGTTTCTAGTGAGGAATGCAAATCCTCATAAAACTCAGAGGACTTGCATTCTTCACTAGAAAGGCGATAACGGTTATTTTACAGGAATAGATATGACTGATAAAAGCTGACTCGTGACTAAAATTCCAGGAGACTCTTAGACTCAATAAACCGGGAAGAGGAAATAAAATTCTGCGTGTCAGTCCAGAATCTTAACTCCTCTTCCCGGTTTCTGCGTCCAAGACTGACTAATTACCAAGTTTCTTCATCGGGTTTATTGGAATTGCTCCAGATTTCCACATCTAAATCATTGAGATAAATCAGAGCAGTTTCAATCTGTTTACTGGTACCGTTAAGTTCCAAGTCAAACCAACCGTCCTCTAAAGTTTTGACACCCAAGAAAGCAGCATTAAAATTAACCGTCAAACCGTATTCAGAAATCAAGTGAGAAATGACTGGTTCCTGATGGTACTCTTTAGGCACACGAATGCGAATGCGGGTTTGAGTTGGTCTGGTGTCGCCACTGTCAGATTTGGGAATATCTGATTCTTGGGTTTTGTGAAAATCGTCGCTCGCCTCAAATTCAGCTTCGCTAGAGTTGTGAGCTAACATTTCAGCCTCCTAATGTTTACTGTTTTCAGGGATGAGGTGCACCGTGCGAACCTACCGCCCTAATGACTAATAACCAATGACTAAGGACTAATGACTATTATTCAACTTCTTTAATGCTAGTTTTCCGTTCTAAAATCTCCTTAAGTACAAGGGTAATAACTCCTAAAAAACCTAGAATTACCGCCGCTGAAAATGCGGCTTGCGTCGCATACTGCTTGTAAGCATCCTCTACAAACAAAGGCAAAGTTTGCGTTTTTTTAGCAATATTTCCCGATACCACAGAGACTGCTCCAAATTCTCCCATTGCTCTAGCATTTGTCAAAATTACCCCGTAAAGCAATCCCCAGCGAATACTGGGAAGCGTGACATTCCAGAAAATTTGCCAGTCATTTGCTCCCAAAGTTTTCGCCGCTTCTTCTTGATCTGTTCCCACTTCTTCCAAAACAGGAATCACTTCCCGGGCCACAAAAGGCAAGGTAACAAAAGCAGTAGCTAGCACCATTCCCGGGAAGGCAAAAATAACTTTGATATTGGCCGCCTCCAGCCAGGGCCCGAACCATCCCAGCCGACCGTAAAGCAGTACAATCATTAAACCTGCAACTACGGGAGATATGGCAAACGGCACGTCTAAAATGCTGATTAATAGCGTGCGACCCCGAAATTTGTTGCGGCCAATTACCCAGGCTGCACACAAACCGAAGACTGTATTTACAGGCACAACTATCAGAGAAATCACCAAGGTAAGTTGCGCTGCGTGCAGAAAATCGGGCGAGGTTAAGTTAGAAAAAAAGGGCTCAAATCCTTTTCTGAAAGCTTGGTAAAAAACGTTGAGCATGGGGATAAATAAGACGAGAGCAAGATAGCCGCTCGCAATTCCGATTAAAGTTGGTTTTACCCAGGCTTTCTCCTGACTCGGACTAGAACCAGCAGGTGGAAATTTGTAATCAGCGGGTGAATTGATATTATTAGCCGTCATAGCGTCTTCTCCATGCTTGTAATAGATTAATTGCGAACAGCATTGTTAGCGAAATAGCTAACAGGATAGTGCCGATAACTGTTGCTCCTGCATAGTCGTACTGTTCCAATCTTTGAAAAATTAATACTGGCGCGATTAAATCTTTGAAGGGTATGTTAGAAGCTACAATTACAGTAGAACCGTACTCGCCAACCGCTCGCGAAAACCCGAGGGCAATTCCGGTTAAAATAGACGGGAACAGCGGCGGTAAAACTACTCGCCAGAAGGTTTGAAATTGAGAAGCACCCAAGCACCAAGCTGCTTCTTCGATGTCTTTTTCCATTTCGTTTAAAACTGGCTGTACAGTCCGCACGATAAAGGGTAAGGAAATAAAGATCATCGCTATGCCTACGCCCAAGCGAGTAAATGAGATCTTGATTCCCAAGGGTGCAAACAGCCCGCCGATCCAGCCGTTATCGCTGTAAACTGTGGCGAGAGTTAAACCGGCGACGGAGGTGGGCAGTGCAAAAGGTAAATCGACTGCTGCATCGACAACCCGTTTTAAGGGAAAGTCGTAGCGGACTAATACCCAGGCAATTAATGTGCCGAATACTCCGTTAATTAATGCCGCAATTAATGCCGTAAAGAAGGTGACATCGTAGGCGGAAAGGGCGATCGGACTGGTGGCAATTGCCCAAAATTCGGCGGGGTTTGCTGTGCTGGCTTTCAGCAGCATTGCTGCAACTGGGAGCAATAACATTAAGCTGAGGTACCCTAGAGTGATTCCCCAAGGTAATGTGATTTTGCCGATCGCCCTTTTGATATTTTCGATCGGAGACTCAGGGTTGCTGGTTGGAGATGATACAGCCATAAGTGAATTGTTTTGAGTTGTCAAGAATAGTGAATCTTTTAGATCCCCGACAACTTCGGGGAAGTCGGGGCTCTGGGCAGTCTGTTTTTTTACTGTTTAGTTGAACCTTGAATTTTGTCAAAAACAGCTCCGCTTGCGAAGAATTGCTTCTCTATTTCTCCCCAACCTCCTAAGTCTTGAGCTGTAAATAGGTTTTTGATGGGGGCATATTTTTGGGCAAATTCTGGTTCCGCCGCTACTGTCGCATCTACTGGGCGAAAGCCTGCTTTGGCAAATTCTCGCTGAGCTTCTGGGCTGTAGAGAAACTTGACAAATGCTTCGGCAACTTCGCGAGTACCGTGTTTATCAACGTTTTTATCGATAATGGCAATCGGATTGTCGATCGAAATATTGACTTCGGGAATACTATAAGTCGGTTTTTCGCCTTTCTGACCAGCCAAAACAATCTCGTTTTCGTAGTTAATTAAGGCGTCGCCTTGGCCTTGTTTGAAAAATACGTCGGTGGCTTCGCGGGCATCTTTAGTCAGAATGGGGACGTTTTTGTAGACTTTGGTGGTAAAATCTAATGCTTTGGTTTCGTCTCCTCCGGTTTTAACAACCGAGCCCCAAAGTGCGAGGAAATTCCAGCGTGCAACGCCTGATGTTTTAGGATCGGCAGTGATCAATTTCACTCCGTCTTTGCTTAAATCTTCCCAGGTTTTGATGTTTTTGGGATTACCTTCGCGGGTGACTATTGCTCCTACGGATTTGCTGACTATGCCTTCGTTGGGAAATTCTTTTTCCCAACCGGGCTCAATGAGTCCGGCTTTCTCGATTCTTTGGGTGTCGGAGCCGATGGCTAGGTGTACGACGTCTGCTTCTAAACCGTCAATTACGGCCCGAGTTTGGGAACCGGAACCGCCGTAGCTTTGGTTTAAGGTGACGGTTTGACCTTTTTCTTTTTGCCAATATTCTACAAATTTGGGAATTATCGCTTCGTGGGCGGCTTTGGTGACGGAGAAGGAAACGAGGGTTAATTCTACGTTGCCTTTGTTGGCTGCTGGGCTAGCACTGCCTGGAGTGGCTGCGGGGTTGTTGCTGGTTCCCTGGCCGCAGGATGCAACGGCCAGACTTAAACTTATTCCCACTAAAAATAGCGACACAAATCTTTTCAGCGCAGTAAATGATTGATTTGTGCTGACTGGTGGCTGTTGCGGCCACTGAAGGTGTTGAGTTAGGCGTTGCCACGGACTCATTATATTTATTCCTCTAGTGAAAGTACGGTTATTAGGTCGGAATACCGTAATTATGGTTGTGAAGTATGATTATAGACAAGAGCGAGTCAAATGGCAACAAAAAAAACAAATTGGGGGAACTCAGGGTCGATCGAATATCGTGAAGTCTTTTCCCTCGGTGCTTTCGAGTCCGATTCGCGGTAAAATGTAAACTATCTATATAGATACTATTATTTAGTTAAGGTGCTAAACTTGCGCGGCTGCACGATACGCCTGCACGATACGCCTTACGGATACCATCGGCCGATCGCCCAAATGTAATAGCCCTGCCAAGAGTCCCCGCCCCAGGGGGATATGCCTGACTCGCGCGATCGCCCTTAATTAAAAAAAAGTTTTAACTGGTATGTCCTTACCCCGCCCCGTCTCAGACACCCTAATTGAACTGTTGAAGCCTGTAGCCTCTGAATTGGGAGAAAGATTGGGAGCAAGCGCTGTCAACGAACGCTATGCAGAAATTGAGCCGTCTGGTTCTTCAGCTTTGAACCAGCAAATCAAAAAAGACCCCCGCTGGATTAAAGCACAAGTCAGATATTTGCAGCGGCAGCAGGCCAGAGAACAAGAATTAATCGCGCTCGCCGACGCAGAAGAATGGGTAAAGGAAGAACGCGCTAATCGGATTAAGGCACAAGAATTGAGAGATAAGCGGGCAATTAGCCGGCTTTGCCGCGACTTAATGCGGGAGTTTCAATCAGAAGCAATTCGAGTTAAGCTGAGCGAAATTCAAACTATTTGGGACAGAGACAACTGGTTTTCTAATTTGAGCAGGCAGGAAACCGAACAGATTTTGCAGCAGCAGCAGCACCGATTGCTGCTGTTAGTTGCTCCCGCAAAAATTAGCCAAGATTGCCCGGATTCGTTTCGCCACAATCTGAATATCGAGCTGCCGGCTAAGTTGAGAGCTTTTTTGAACCAGCACTACCCGCAGCATGGAGATTTGTGTCCGGTTCAGTTTTACGGAGACTATTTCAAAAAGCCGATTTCTGATATTGATGTGGAGCGGTTGCAGAGTGTTTTGTCTCCCGTACCTACCGCTATACTGTACAGCGATATCAGCGATTATGAAGTTAATTTTCATGTGGGTTTTTGGGGAGTCATAAATCAGAGCGTTTCTCTAGTGGCGATGCAGCCTTGGAATTGGGAAGAGGTTTATAACCAGTTGGAGGCGGAGGGCAAAGATAGAAAGCTGAGCCTGCGGATTATTCGGCAAATAATTGTGACAATTCACAAATTATTGGCGGCTTTTTTAGCGGATTTATATTATTTAAATATCGATTTTACTCACGAACCTCAGCTATTTAAATTAGAAGCTGAATTTGCTCATGAATGGTTTTCTAAAGATTGGGCCCTACCGTATATTGAAACTCTTAAAGAAATTCAGGATCAGCAGCGAATAGTTTATAAGGGAGAGATGCGGCGGCTGACGCTTAGAGAGGCGAAAGCTAGGGCGGAACGCCAGCGTTTGGAGGAGGCTGAACTCAAACGCAGACAGGCAGTTGAGGAGGCATCTAAGCGGGCAAAGGAATTAGCTCACAAATTAACAAATCTGAAATGGCGGTGCGTATACACGCTGCCTGGACATTCATCGTTTGTGAATTCTCTGGCGATTAGTCCTGACGGCAAAATTCTGGCTAGCGGCAGTTGGGATAAAACTATTAAGATTTGGAATTTAGAAACACCGGAATTAATTGGCACTCTGACGGGGCATTCCGATCGCGTAAATTCGGTTGCTATTAGCTATGACGGAAAAATGTTGGTCAGCGGCAGTTCGGACGAAACCATTAAGTTTTGGAATTTGCACAACGGTGATTTGCTGTGTACTTTTCCAGGACATTCTATGGAGGTGAATTCGGTGGCAATTAACCCGAAGCGCCAGGTAATTGCTAGCTGTGGCGGGGCTGATAATACGATTAAGCTGTGGAATTTGCGGACTGGTGAGTTGCTGCGGACTTTGAGGGGTCATTCTGACAATGTGAATGCGGTGGTTTTTAGCCCGGACGGTAAAATATTGGCGAGTGGCAGTTCGGATGCGACGAGCAAGGTTTGGGATGTGGAAAGCGGCAAGTTGCTGCGGACTCTTTCCGGGTTGAATGTTGGGGTAAATTCTGTGGCGATCGCGCCGGACGGTCAGATTCTTGCTAGCGTCAGCAATGATTATACGATTAAGCTGCGGAATTTGCAGACGGGCAGTTTGTTGCGGATTTTAAATACTAATTCTGCGAGGGGAAAGGGTGTAACGAATTTAGGAATGAATGAGGCGCTGCATATTTTGAAGAATTATGTGAGTCGGGGCGATTCGGTTGCTATCAGTCGGGACGGTTTGACTTTGGCTAGCGGGTGCGATGATAATACGATTAATATTTGGAATTTGCAGACGGGGGAGTTGTTGAGCAGTCTTAAGGGACATTCGGGTACGGTGTACTCGGTGGCGATCGCACCTTCGGGCAATTTGCTCGCCAGCGGGAGTGCGGATCAGACGATTAAGATTTGGCGCTGCGATTAAGAAATCAGGACACGGCAGTGCCGTTTCCCTACAATATTATTTTGGGGTAGGGAAACGGCATTGCCGTGTCAGACTTTGCGGGTAGGGCTTTTGGGAGAATTTGAAAAAAAAATTGGCTGGGGGGGTTGCGCAGATGACTATAAGTTTGCTATATTAATTTTCACTGCTGGTGTAACTCAGTTGGTAGAGTAGCTGATTTGTAATCAGCCTGTCGCAAGTTCGAGTCTTGTCACCAGCTTTATAGCTCAAACCAAGGTTAGATAAAACTTCTAGCCTTCTGCTCATTTCTAGGTATGAAGTGGGTCTAGAACTACAATACCTGTTTCATACCCACTAAGCTCTTAAAGCTAAGCTTTATAAGTAAATCAAAATTATTTAGATAGAAAGATAATTACTGCCTAATAATTCTACTTGCCTAGACCCTAAGCTGTCACATCTCACTCTATCCCTCTTAAATCGAGTTTTAAGGCTTCTCTACACAGTAAATGTAGATTCATCCCATACGTGCCTTATCGCTCCATGTAGCTCAATCTAGAGGCATATAATATGATTTGTTTTAGTTATAGAAGCTTGAGTTTGCATTAAAATAAATTATGTAATAGAAGCACATAGGGAAAGCGGGTTACTCTAACCTCAACCATTTAGCTATCATCTCTACTCTGTTCCTATAGATTCTCATATTTCATATATACTTTCATATATCACTTTTTACATATAAAATCACATCTAGTAGTGTATATATACCTGTTTTATTTCTTTAAATCTACTAAATTTCATTTTTTTACTGACATAAGTCAAAGCTTGAATGTTTTTAGTAGAAATAGCTAGAGTAAATCACCACATTTACTATAACTAGAAGTTTATTGCAGGCTACTTTCTACTTTAATAGAGATATTCAGGGCATCGTGCATAGCTTCTAAGTGTTTAGAGATATCTTTAGAAGTTAGCTCCCAGTCAGGTCTTATCTTCTCTAGTGTCTCATAGAGATATTCGGGAGACTTCTGCAACCACGATTCTATATTACCTGCATCAGATTCGAGTAGAAGGTCTATCAACTGAATCTTTATCCTGTGCATCCACTTATCTACGTCTGTATCGTAAATACAATCAGGAGTTAGAATTACACCGTTATTACAGCGAAAACCAACTGCTTTGTATTTATCTGAAGATTTACAAATCTCAGCAAACCAATTAATAGTATCTTGCCAAGCTTCTTTATCTTCTTCAAAGTTACCAGTGAGAATTTTTTGAGTCAAAACCCAAACCAATGATTGCGGGTCAGTAGATTTACCGGAAGAAACACCGATTTTTATTCTTTGCTGGTCTTTTCTACACCAATTTGACCAGTTTTCTGCTATCTGGATAATGAGATGTTCTAAATCTTGAGAAGAAAGGACTTGATTAGTCGCTAAATAGACTAATTTACCAGCTTTGACCTCAGAATCAGTGGAATACGGTAGCAAATTCTTAACAAAACCATTCTTTATCTCACTCCATCCTTTAGTAGAACGTTCAAAACCGATGATTTCACTCACTTTCCGCTGATGACCTACTTTCCCCTCTCCAACTAAAGTGTTGAAATTGCGAGATAAGAAGACATTAACTAAATGACGTAACTGATTCTGAGCTTCTGCTACAAATCTGCCATCTTTAGTCCTCAAAAACTTCTCAAAAACTGACCTCTCTGAGAAATTAGGTGTACCGTTGACCTTTACAGACACTTTTCCTCTGTTTTTGCCCTCAGTAGCTGGCATTTTGATGGTTAGTAACTGGGTAACTTGGACTTTGTTGAGGTAAATTATGTCAAGTAGAATCTTTTTACCTTCTTCCCTGACTTTTAACTCTACTTCCCGAAATCTCCCGTTAAATTTGTCACAGAGATACTTTCTTAATTGCTCAATAGTTGGCTTTTGCTTAGGAAACTCCTTTTGTAGATTGTTAGGTACTCTTGATAACCATTGAACAGCAGAGATAACTTGAGTAGCTTTTCTTGAGTGACTCATATAGTCATCTAATAAGTAGGTTATTTCCGACTCATTCTTACTAACGAAGTAGACTTGACCTAATATGTACCTTGAGTAGTAAGGGTCAGTAATAGAAGGTCTATAGCTAGCCTCAGATATAGCTTTTTTCACTATGTCTGTACATTCTGCCAATACTTTAGCGTCTAACTTCTCACGATTAAGAACTGCCTTTCTTAGTTTTTGTAGATTTGTTACTCTCCTTCCTATCTTTTCAACCTTTATTGGGTCTTGAGTCTTATTCGCTAGATTCTCTAGTTTTTCCATCTCCTTGTCTAATGGGATAACGATTAGATTATCGAGGTCTTCCTCCTGCCAATATCCCTCAATAGCTTTATTAGCAAGGCAGTAGAGTAAAGGAAATGTCGGAACGTCCTTAATAGGTAGTGCCTCCAGTTGCCAATGGTCTTTAGAATTGACCAATGTTACTCGACATGGAACATTTGCTAACATCCCACACCATTCTAAAGAGTTTTTAGCTACTGATTTCCAATTTGATAGATTGGTTAGTTGTGCTTTGGGGGTAAGAAGAGTCTTTACTTCCTTACTTATGGTTATACTACCATCATCATTTCTAATAGACTCTTCGGGTTTAATGTTGGGATGTACGAAACCCTTGACCTCTACGGGAGAATTCACAAAATCACTATGTGCATTTTGTTCAAATTTGCTATGAACTACGAATTCTTTTGCTCGTTGATATTCTTTTTTCCACTCAGCATAACTCATTAATTCAATGACTTTAGAGGGAAGCTCTTCTAAATATTTCTTAAGAGATATCTCTTTATCCAATAAACCAAATACATAGTAAAGGATATCTTTCAAAATATATTCACTAGCAGGAACACACAAATAATCAACAAAATTTAAAAGAATTATCTGATTTTCCTCAGATACTAACTCATTAGTTTGATACAAGCTTTTAGCGAGATTTCTCAGTAGTTTTCTATTTTGATTAAACCACCTTAGCCAATAGTCAATATCAATCTTATATGTAGAAACTAATTTTTGACCTTCCTTTATTTGCTCGCGAAGCTGAGAGGATGAAATTTGCTGATGTTTGATTATCCCTTGTTCAATAATCGATTTAAATTTAGCCTGGAACCTTTCTAAGCTTTGCTCTCTACCCTCTGCATCAGTATGTAGTGTGTTACTATCGCTCCCGGTTCTCCATTGACAATCTTTTCCTGTAGTTTTGAAATGGGAAAAATGAGAAACTCTCTCTGTACCTTTCTTAAAAAAAATAAGTTCTCTGCATTTACCACAAATAAGACCTAGCTTTTCATAGGATTCATAGTTGAGTCTATCATCATCGGGGTTATAAATTTCATCGGAGAAAAGAGAGACAACAAAAGAAATAGATACTTGTGATTCTACCGTCATAAAATTTAACTCCTTATATTTGGTAATTTTATTTAAGCCAATAGAACTTTATAAGAGTTTTAGTAATTCTTTAATAGTGATCCCACAACTACCTACTAATTTAACAGTAATCCTCTGCCAGATACTGTGACTTAAATCACCTAATTGTCTGAAACCTTAAAATTTTATAGCAAGAGTTTTAGCTATTTATCAGTAGGTGATTTTATCCTGACAAGTGTAACTATGTAACTATGTAACTGTAACTCAACTAACTTTAACACCATTGGATATTTATTTTCTCCGGGTCTATCAATTAACTAGATTGACCGATCGCTCTCAAGGATTAGTTAAAATTTTACAGTTACACGGTTACATAGTTACAAAATAGCTGAACCCCTTGATATATAAGAGATTCAGCTTGTAACTTAACCGTAACTGAGCGATTACCTAGTTACAGCCACAGGTACTTGCCAGTATTTACCGGACTTACCGTTGACTCTACTAGCTGTAGTGGGTTTTTCTAAGCCTAAACCTCTCAGAATATCAATAATCCTTTCTTCATCTTTTCTATTCCAAGACTTACGTTCTTTTCCTATAGCCTCAGTTAAGACATCGCCCAAAACAAAAGGCTCTTGTCGTTTCTCTACCCAATCAGCTACTATATCTTGCCACATATCATTTGCTTGATATTTTTCATTTACAGCATTAAGCATTTCTTGCTCAGTTTCATTTAAGTAGATAGGATAATTATCTTTGTAGGCTTTAACAGCACTAGCCCAAATCAAATCTCTATTTTCTTTTACCCATTCAATATCAATTTTCTCGTTTACATCTACGCACCAAAATCTTCTATTACCTGTAGCATCAACTAAAAACTTATCTTTATTCGTTGTACCTACTATAATAAACTGTCGAGGTAGTGTAATCGGTCTACTATCATAGGGTTTACGAAGAGTGTCGCTTTGCTGAGTAATAAAAGCTTTTAACTTACCCATCTTACTCGCAGTCAGAGTCTCTTCACACTCTCCTAGCTCAATAATCCACTTACTATGACAAATCATTAGCTCATCTTTATTATAAGCTTGCAAAGACATAGAAGTAAATAAATCTTCTCCCGCTAATTCCCTGAAGAAAGAAGTCTTATAAAAGCCTTGAGAACCTTTAAGTAAAAGTACAGTATCAAATTTAGTACCAGGCTTTAACACTCTCGCTACTGCACCTACTAAAGTCCTAGGTAAAAATAATCCTTCTAAGGAATGAGGATCAATATGTAGGACTTTCTCATTAAGCTCTCTAAAAACATCTTTGTAGTCTATATCTGGGAAGTTAGACTCGCATACATTTAAGTAATCCTCTAAAGGAGAGAATACATTTTTACTAGCGTAGAGGTATGCTAGTTCATGGATATACTTATCATTCTCTAGGACAGTATTATGCTTGATAGAAACCTGATACCTAAACTTAGGTAAGTCAAATACTTCTCCATCCAAGTAAATATCCTTGGTGACTTTGTTAAGCTTTAACCGATCAGCAAAGTTATTAGCAATAATTGCTTCGGTTTCTTTGTAGTTCGTCATTCTTTAAAAAAAATAGATAAATAATCATATAAACACCACTAAAATGTTCTAACGGAGATTGCCATAGCAAAATCGCTAGAAACCTAGAATCTCTAAGTTCTTGCTTGTAAGACAAGAAAATAAGAGACTCCTAAATTGTCAAGGTTCAGTGTTTACCTATTACTCATTATAGAGAGTCGTTAATTGAATCGACAGATTAAGCAAGGTAAAAATAACCGTATCTCATGTTCGGTAAACCGTACCAACGCACATCAATGAAAAGGATAGAAGTTTTTCGCCTCTATCCTCTTGATTTTCTTGTTTATTTACGAGACTTACAACTCCGGTAAGGTTAAATCCTTTTTAGCTGCTAGGTAGTGGTCTAGAATAACTTGAGGACTATTGCCTACCAGTGCTGCTACTGTAGATGGGTCATAACCATCCCGAATTAAGCGAGTGATGAATGAGTGCCGAAGATTATAACAGGGTAGGTATTGGCTAATTTTTCCAGACTGGTACAGTTTGATTACGACAGGACGCCATTGCCGATTGAGAAAATTATCTTGATTCAGATATCCTCCCTCTACACTAGGAAAGACTATAGCGATCGCAAATGATTTGTAAATCATAAATAATGTATAATGAGGATGTAAATCTAAGTAGGAGTTGAGATGTC
>NZ_JAUBSF010000078.1:0-33634 GCF_036704615.1 Microcoleus sp. K4-B3 | reverse complement strand
GTTATTGCTTCTTTGACGGGATGGGAATTTATTTTAGAGGCTATATCTGTAGCAGAACTTTAGGAATTTGGTATTACGTTTAATTAGAACGAGCTACTTCTCTGTTGCTTGCAGTTGCGCCCAAACCGCGCCCAAGCGTAACCGCAAACCCACTAAAATTCCGACTGCTAATCGACCTTAACAGCATCTTCAACCACAGGATGAATTAATACCGATCGCAAACCTTTCCGAATTTCCGAATTTAAATACCTGCGCTGCAAAACCTGCCATTTTTGCCAAGCTGCGTAGCGATTTTTTGCCAAAATATCAGCCAATTTCGGCAACTCTTTTGTCAGATCGCGCTCAACAACATCTGTCAAAAACTCCCCTAAAACTTCACAGTCTTGAATATCGCCCAAACATTCCTGAACAGCTTTCACATCTTCGACATAAGCTTCATAAGTCGGGCCGTAAAAATCGCCAAACAGATTCATCAAATAGCGAACCCGCTTCGCTTGCTTCCGCAAATCGTGCAGAATAGTTCCCTCCGCTGCTAACTTCTCTTCAACCGCCTCAGCATTCAAATCATCAGCAACTTTAACTTTGCCATCCTCATATTCCGTGCCCAACAGCCAAGCCGGATGCAGGAAAAACTCACTGACTTGAGGTAACAGTAAATCCGGCAAAACCTCAGCAATTGGCAAATGTTCGATCGCCCGATACTGCGGTTTTTCCAGCCAATCCTCGATCGACTGCTTCAGCGACTGGTAAGTTTTGCGATCCAAAACAGCCCTCACCCCTTTCAAAGCCCGGTGCCGCTGTTTGAGCAAATTCAACAAAGCCTTATCCAAAACTTCCTGTTCGTCAGCCGGCAAATTCGGGTAATAGCGGTTTTGGAGACTTTCGAGCATCACATCCAAATCCCTGAGCGTTCCCAGAATCCGCCCCACCTTACCAATTTTGCGTTCCGAAGCCTGTTTTGGCAAGTCTAAAACCGGAGCAAAACCCGTTACAGCCGATCGCAAACGTCTCAATCCCACGCGCATTTGATGAAGTTCTTCGGCATCTTTGTCTTTGAGAACTTCAGCCTCGTGCTCTACAGTTTTGCGGAAATATTTCTCAATCGCCTGAGATGCCGCGTCTCCGAGAGTTTTAACTTGAGTTTTAACTTTTACTGATGTTTTTATATTCATGGCAGGTGTAGAGTCCACTTTGCTGAGCGACTTTAATCTCGATTTCAAAGCTTTGCTAATAAGGGGTTATATTTTAGCACACACTTTAATTTATGAACCGCAGCAATTATAAATTTTAATTAATTCTCGATCGCACTTGCGACCTCAGAAACCCCGTTTCTTCCTATATTTCTCTAATTAAAACCCAGGATTTTTCGTAGAAATCGAGTTTCTAGCCCCCATGCGTAAGCCTTGTTAATGTAAGGTGCTGGAAAATTTATCCAAAGTCAGCATTTAGCAATCTCAAATTTCAAATCTAAAATCTTCAATCTTCAATCTTCAATCTTCAATCTAAAATCTAAAATCTAAAATCGAATTACCCTCCCTCGCCCTTGGGCTAATAAAAATCCGATTTTTTGCGATCTTTCCCAAACAGGTTAAGATCGCTGCAAACCGACATTTATTCGCCAAAGAGAGAGAGAGGGTGCGATCGGGAGGACAAGTTTTAAATTAAATCAAGCCCACCCAGCTTGTCGGACTTCAAAGAAGCAGTTTAGCCTTTCCAGTCTTTCGCAGATTGTTCGAGCACGTAGGTTGCTACATCCTCGATTTGTTCGGGCTTCAACTTGGCGCCGAAAGCAGGCATAGCATTTTTGCCCTTAGTTACCTGAGTCGTAATAGCCTCGATAGAATTCATGCCGTACTTCTCAAGAGCTTCCTTTTTCAAGGTTTTCATGGCCATAACCACATTGCCGCCACCGATGTGACAAGCAGAACAGTTGGCGCTAAAGAGTTTAGCTCCTTTAGCAGCATCTCCTGCCAAAGCAGGGCGGCCAAAGCCGACGGTAAAAATTGCGAACGCTAACAGGGCGATCGATAAGAGTCTTTTCAACGCAGTTCTCCTCTAATGGACACGCAAAGGGTGATTCTTTAGATATTTTACCTGTTAAAACAGGCGCGATCGCGCAGTCGCATCGCGTTCTCCCGAGTAATTTACCACTTTTTTGCAGCGGTAGTTCAACTCTCAAAATTCTCCACGCCCCAGGCCGGAGCTTTCTGAGCGGCCCGGATCACAAAAGCCGCCAAATTTTCGATTTCTGCCTGCGGCATCCAGCTTTCCGGGACTTGGCGGCACCAAAAAGTCTCCTCAGTACCGTCATAAGTCATCGGTTCTCTCAGATACGCCACCAAACTATTGATGTTGTTGCGGGGAGGGGTTGCCCCCTTCAGGTCAGCCAAAGACAGAGATATCGTGGGATCGGGCAAATTAGCTCCTCCGACGTGACAATTCATGCAACTTTGCTCGAACAACACTTTGCCCGCAGACAAATCCTGAGCCGAAAACAACCGAGTATGCCCCTGTGAGTCCAACTCCAAAGGCACAGGTTCGCTGGCTTCTAAATACCTATTCACGTAAGAATCGGCAGCAGCCAAAACAGGTTGAGGAGCCAACAGCACGAGCGGCAAAATAATTAACATCCCCAACAGAAAGCAGACAAAAACACCACGATGCAGCATAAGGGCGTAGAACCGTCAATAATTCACTAACATTTGCTCACAAAATCGAATTTTTTTGTTTCACTCTGGCTTTCGTCGCCCTCAACCAGTCCACAAGCTTAAGTCGGCGGGTTCGACTGGCGAGAATCAATGAGCAGGGGGTAAATTTTAGATTTCAGATTTTAGATAGAAAAAAAGCCAGCCAGCAATCCTTGCCAAACCCCAGCCCCATCCCAAATCCAA
The DNA here is from genome assembly GCF_036704615.1 of Microcoleus sp. K4-B3. Taxonomy (NCBI): domain Bacteria; kingdom Bacillati; phylum Cyanobacteriota; class Cyanophyceae; order Oscillatoriales; family Microcoleaceae; genus Microcoleus; species Microcoleus sp. K4-B3. Next base: position 30,743 of record NZ_JAUBSF010000078.1, on the reverse strand, counting down.
AATCCAAAATCTAAAATCTAAAATCGATTAGCGAGCGCCTTTGCCACCAGCCCACTGCTTGGCAACAATTTTCGGCTGCAACAGAATGTGACCGGCAATCGCGTACAAATCGTCATCCGAGAGATTTCTCATCTCAGCGAAAATATCCGCGCTCTTCATACTCGGATGCACTTCCGAAATTTCCTCAAACCCGTCATAAGTGGTGGGATTTTTCATAAAGTCCACCAGCGACTCAATATTATTCCGGGGCGGGTTGGCCAAAGCCAGAGTTTCCGGGCTCAAATTCAGGTTGGGGTCAGTTTTTGTCATGCCTGCAGCGTGACATTGAGCGCAAGCCGAATTGAACAGGCGTTTGCCTTGCTGAACTTGTTTGAGGCTCAGCACTACCGGAGCACCCTTGTCATTCAAAGTCACAGTGCGAAGTTCAGGACTCAGTTCGACAGCCATCGCACTGCTGACAAATAACTGAAATGTCAAGAATACAGCGGTCAGAGCAATTAAGTATCTTTTAAGCATGGTTCTCCTTAAAAAAATCCGGCAAATTATTGAACGCTAAGAGAGCATAGCTGGCAAACAGATTTCTGTTCAAAATTCCCTCTTTCTGCAACAACTGGCGAAAGTTAGTGCAGCCATACCTTTAAAGGTAGAGGAATTTTGCGATCTAATCTGCAAGAAGTTTTGAGTCGCGCCTTTTTTCGAGAGTAGACATAATTGCCTTAACATCCTCCAAAGCCAAACGGGTTTGAGGGTGCTTGTAGGCAATTTCCAACTCGTCACACAAGCGGATCACGTCTTCAACAGGGACGTTGAAGTCCTCTGCTATTTCTGCGATGGACAGGTCTGCAAAACCCATAATTTTTAGGTCGCTGACAGGTCAAAATTGAGTTGACGGCTATTAACTGAAAGCCGGACAATTTCAGAAAGCGCTGTTAGCTTGTTCTGTTAGTTTGTTCTGAGATCTTGTTCGATCGCAAGCTAACTAAGCGCTAACTGCGACTAGGCATTTTTGCCCAGCCCAACTTCAGGGCCAATCAACTTCCGATCAATATCATCCCACTGCTGCGTCGTTATTACCAATAGGACTTGCGCGCGCGCGGCTCAAAACCTAGTGTCTGCGTGAATGTCTCGCTACCAAACTCAATATTTTTGCGAGAAACCGGGTTTTGAGCAATTCCTCAGAAATTTTTCGTCTCTCCCCCGGACTCACCAACAGACAATCATCCGGCGTTGCTGCTTAGGGAGAAAGCTTGAAAGCGTGAGTCTGCGGGGGCACAGCGTGGCCGTCGCTGCCATCGAGGGCGGACAATTCCGAGCCTGCCAAGAACGGCTGGGGTTGGTGGAGGCTGATGAGCTGACCGAGAGTTTTCTTTAATTGAGTCCGGGGTACGATCAAGTCTACAAAACCGTGGGCGAAAGAGTATTCGGAAGTTTGATAATTTTCCGGCAGCTTTTCCCGCAGAGTTTGCTCGATTACCCGGCCGCCCGTAAAGGCTACAGTAGCTTTTGGCTCTGCAATTATAATGTCTCCCAGCATGGCAAAACTGGCGGTGACGCCGCCGGTCGTCGGGTGGGTCAAAATCGGGATGTAAAGCAGTCTCGCTTCCCGGTGGCGTTCCAGAGCCCCGGAAATTTTAGCCATTTGCATCAAGCTGAGCATTCCTTCTTGCATTCTCGCACCGCCAGAAGCGCAGACAATGAGCACGGACAAGCGTTCCCGCGTGGCGTGTTCGATGAGGCGAGTCAGTTTTTCTCCGACTACTGATCCCATGCTGCCGCCGATGAACTGAAATTCCATGACTCCGAGGGCGACAGGCAAATTTTCGAGTTTGCCGATGCCTGTTTCTACGGCGTCTAGGTGGCCTGTTTTTTCTTGAAATTCTCGCAGTCGATCGCTATATTTTTTTCGATCGCGAAATTTTAGGGGATCTGTGGCGTGCAGTCCTTCGTTAATGGGCATCCAGGTATTGGGATCGATCAACTGCTCGATGCGATCGTCACTGTAAACTCTGATATGATGCCCGCATTCCAAGCAAACCATTTGATTTGCTCGCAGGTCTTTGGTATAACTCAGGGCATCGCAAGCTTCGCATTTATTCCAAAGTCCGTCCGCAATTTCTCGTTCCGGCCGTTCTTGGGAGTTCGGTACTGATTTTCGTCGATTTGCAAACCAATCAAATAGAGACATTAAAACTTGGTAATTGGTAATTGGTAATTGAGAATTGGTAATTAGTAATTGTTAGTTGTCAATTGCTAGTTGTTTAGTGACTAATGACTAATGACTAATGACTAATCACCAGATTCTGGCTCATCTTCAACTGGACTGATGAGGAGCGATGCTGTTCGCTGGTGTTCTGGAAGAACTTGCAGGGCTGTAGCACTTCCAGCACCCAAATAAGATGCTATGCCCAAGTCTACAATCCGGGCCGGGATTTGATGAGCAGCCAGGAGCTGCTGCATTAATTCCGCTTCCCAGCGAAAGCTAGTAGTTGTAAGTGTAATCCAAGACACGGAACAATTTTACCAATTTTTGAGACAATATTATGTTCGATCGCTAGACTACCGGCAGATCAGAAACTAAAATTCGGGAAAAACAACTGCAAGTAAGTAGATAAGATTGCTTCGCCCCACAGAGCAGTAATTGCTGCACCGAGAGCCAGAAACGGGCCGAAAGGCATGGGTTGACGCCGATCGAGGAACCCCAGAGCGATCGCCCCGCCACCAGCAAAAGCCCCGGCTACACAGGCGATGAATCCCGCTAGCAGCAAGTATTTCCAGCCCAGCCAAGCTCCCATCAACGCGGCCAATTTGGTATCTCCGGCCCCCATCGCATTCTGCCCCAGGCCGATCGTCCCGGCGAGTCCGATCGCGTCAAACAGCCACAACCCCACAACTGCTCCCGCGATGCCATCCAGTACCAGATAGTGTACCGAGTCGATCGGACTAAATGTCGGCCACCAACCTTTCGCCATTTGGAAAACCAATCCGGCAACCAAACCCGATCGAGTTAAAGAATTAGGCAAAGTCATTGTATCGCAATCAATCAAAGACAAAGCCAACAGCCAGCTAAACAAAGCCCAAAAACCCAGAGTTTGCACACCCGCCCCAAACCGCCAGAAGATTAACAAAAATAGCAAACCCGTAGCTGCTTCCACCAGTGGATAGCGGGCAGAAATGCGACTGCGACAGTGATTGCAGCGTCCCCGCAGCCACAGCCAACCGAAAACGGGTATATTTTCGTAACTTCTGAGTTGATTTAGACATTTGGGACAGCGAGAAGGAGGGTGTATCACCGACAAACCCGCAGGCAACCGATAGACTACCACATTTAGAAAGCTGCCAATAGCCGATCCGAAAACAAAGACGATCGCCATGACAAGGGAATTAAAGATTATTTCCATTAAGTTGTATGTTGACTGTTGACTGTTGTCTGTTGACTGTTGTCTGTTGACCGAAAGCATCCAGGATACAAGCCCCCGGATTCATCCGTCCAGAAATAAAAAACCTGTATCCGATAAAGGAGCCCCCGAATTTCTCCGTGGGGTCAATCTTCAATCTTTAATCTAAAATCTAAAATCTAAAATCGATTGACTGTGGTTATTTATTAATTGTTAGATTGTGTTCGGCCAATTACCCATAAGGTTTGTAGTAGGGACTTTAGTCAAAAGTCAAATTCTGAGGACTAAAGTTCTCACTAAAAACCTATTTTTTGACACTCGTTCGAGCAAACATAAATATTAGTTGTCAATGCCCAATTCCCAATGCCCAATTCCCAATTCCCAATTCCCAATGCCCAATGCCCAATGCCCAATGCCCAATGCCCAATGCCCAATTAATACATTTGAGATTCAATTTCGTCAAAAGTAACAAAACGTTCACCGGGCAACAAAACGGGCTGCGAAGCAAAAATTAGCTGGCCTCGATCGCTTCCTTGAGTGACAACTACACCGGCCGGACGCTGCATCTGCTCGGAATGCACTTTCAGATACATACCATAGGCCGATCGAGCAGCTCGGATCAAATCGGGAGCTAGCAAGCTGTGACTTTTGGAAGTTTGTATCGGGGGTTCTGGGTTTGGCTGGTATGGGGTCACTGGAAACTTATCATAATGGTATAAGTCGAGCTATTGGTGTTGCCTCTCGATTGATAGAACTTACCCTATTTTTTAAGCATAGACTAGGTGGAAATTATTAATAGATTAACCTACAATCCTCCATTGGCTGCGATCGAACTGCGGCTGCGATCGCTCCTTTCCGCCCAACTGTACGCTGCTGCGTGGGTAGATCCGTCCCCCGCAACGCTAATGGCGGTTTTCGATCACCTGCGCACTCTCCGCTACATCCTCCACGACTACGTACCCAGACCCGTGTCCGAATCTCCGCCCAACCCGGGCGAGGTGCGCTACCAGTGGCAAACAGGCACCTTGTTGTTCACGGATTTGGCCGGGTTTACGTCGCTGTTGGAAGCGAATGCGACCGAGGGGCGCAAGGGAGCTGAAACGCTGCTGGGCGTGATTAACGACTATTTTGCCTCGATGATTGAAATTGTCAGCAAATCGGGCGGGGATTTGCTGGAGTTTACCGGAGATGCGATGCTGGTGCAGTTTCTGGCAGGGGTTCATCAAGAGGATACAGCGAGGGCGGTGCGGGCGGGTTTGCGGATGCAGCGGGCGATGGCTGAATTTGCCAATATTGAAACGGCGCGGGGTGTTTTGTCTTTGAGGATGCGGGTGGGCATCCACTGCGGCCGCTATATTAGTGCTGACATCGGTACCCCGCAGCGGATGGCTCACGTACTGCTGGGACATTCAGTCCAGCAAGCCAAGCAAACTGAGGGTTCTGGGAGTGTGGGGCGGGTGTGTGTGACTGAAACTGCTAGAGAGTCTTTGGGAGAGCAATTTCGCTTTGAACCCGGGAAACCGGGTTATTTTTTGGTGGCGGACGATTTCACGGACGATCGACTCGGAGAGTATGATATCACTTTGACTGGGCGGCGGATGCCGAGTTCGGTATTGCTCGATCGCAGCGTTTCGGGCTTGGTAAAAGAAATCGGGGAATCTGTGAAGCGGCTTGAACCCCTTGCTAGTTATATTCCCAAAGCGATTCTGAGACTGCTGGTAGAAAATGCAGACAGGCGGAAAATTCCGCCGGATTTTCCCGAACCGACGGTGATGTTTGTCAACTTGATTGGTTTACCGGAGTCTGTGGACAAAGCTTCGCTGGAGGAAGAAGTCAATCTGGTAGTGGGTTTTTCTCGGGTGTTTGCGTCGATTGATGCTGTAGTGTCAGCTAAAGGGGGCGTGTTGCAAAAAGTAACGGCGCACTTAGACGGTTCGGATATGCTGATTTATTTTGGCGTGCCCGACGCTCACACGGATGACGCCAGCCGCGCGGCTAGTGCGGCGATTGCAATCCGAGATATGATTGCAGCTTTGCCTCCGGTAATTATCGGGGGTCAAGAAATAAAAGTAAGCTGTCAAATTGGGCTATCCCTGGGGCCGGTGTTTGCTGCTGAGGTTGGGGAACCGCGAGGGCGCAGGGAGTTTAATATCCTCGGCGATACGGTGAATACGGCGGCTCGGTTGATGAGCAAGGCGGAGGAAAACCAAATTTTGATTGCTGAAAGGGTGTGTGAGTCGATCGAGCTAAATTTTATTTGCGAGGCTTTGGGAGCTGTTTCTCTGAAGGGGAAATCTGCTCAGACTCCGGTTTTTGCTTTGCACGGTGCAAAGGTCGAGAGGGGAAAAGGGGGCGTTTAAATAACTTTGCTGGGCAATAGTTGTGCAGGTTTTAGGCTTCACAAAGGCAAGTACAGCACAACCGCTTTCCATTCTGACTGCTCAATCTTATTTTTCTAATGTTGGTTGTACGATACATCATAAGAAAAACCGCAGCCTCGTCACTCGCATAGACTAAACTCCGATCGATACTTCACCGTTCCACTGCAATCCTGCAAAGCACCACTTTCTAACTCCAAAACCATAAAAGCTTCATCGGGCACATCATATTCACATTTCAAGCTCTTGCTACTAGCAGGAACGAACCCAAAACGCGAATAAAAATCTGGATCGCCCAGCACAACCACGGCCTGAAATCCCGATCGCCTGCACTCTTCTAAACCGTGCTGGATCAGCAGCGATGCTATACCTTGGCGCTGATATTCGGGAAGAACTGCGACTGGTGCCAACCCCAGAATCGACAAATTGCTGGAACATTTTCCTGCGACAACAACCGGACTGAAGAAAATGTGTCCGACAATGCGATCGGATTGCACGGTCACGAATGAAAATGTAGCTGCTATTCCCCGCAATCGATCGACTAGGTTAGCCTCATTTTCTCGCCCGAATGCCGCAATATTAATGTCGCGAATTCCCTCTATATCTTCTGGCTTTTCAGTACGAATATTCATAGCTTAGATGGGCAGGTAATATAACTTATTCAACAACACTCATATCCTCAACCTTTTGCTTCATCGATTTATGAAACTGCTCCCTCCTTAATGCAATATAGCGGTTTTATGAATGAAGTGAGGTGCGTTACCTGTAGGGTGCGTCGCTGTCAGATATTCAATGAAACTTGCAGATTGTAGAAGGCGACGCACCTTACCATAGCGGTTTTCAGGAAAGTGAGGTACGATCGCCCGGGCCAGGAGTACCTCCAGAAACCGGAGAAAAGCTATATTACTATAGGGAACACGCAACTCGAAACCCAGTGCCATGATATCTATAATTATCTCCAATCCAACTGCGACAGGCTGAACGGCAATCATCCTCGAAGTAATCAAATGAGCCACCTCTTATTACAATCAATCGCGCCTCTCCTTCATCTTCACTTAACCATGCGCTGCCATCGGTTGGTGCGCCTTCATAGTCATCATGCCACGCATCCTGACACAACTCGTAGACATTACCGTGCATATCATACAGTCCAAAAGCATTCGGAAAAAAACTACCCACAGGCTTTGTCTGTAAATACTGTATACCCTCTGGACTATAAGCAACAACGCATCCTTCTGGTGGCATTGGAAGATTTTGATCTTGGTCATCATCAGTTTCATTCGTATCCCAATAATTGACAATCTTGGTATTAATATCTTTACCGAAGGTGAAGGGTGTATTAGTGCCTGCACGACAGGCATATTCCCACTCAGCTTCACTGGGTAATCGGTAACTTCTTCCTGTTATCAGAGATAGTCTTCTGCAAAACTCACTCGCATCCAACCAAGAAACATTTTCCACTGGAAGATTTGCACCTTGATGGGCAGATAAATTATGTTGCATTACATATTCCCATTGAGATTGACTTATCTCAAATTTGCCAATATGAAATGCCGGAACGTTCACCAAATGTTGCGGATTCTCATAATAATAAATACTCTCATCATTGGAGGCACCCATCAAGAAAGAACCGCTGGGGATATAGACCATCTCCAGCGTAGCTTCATTGCCTAATTCTTCGATAAAATACCTGGCTTGTTTGCGTTCATTTCTAATTTCGTCATCCTCTAGTGTTATCGTGTCAAACTCAAACACGCTGTATTGAAATTCTCGTTTAATTGGTGTTATTGAGGATTTCAGCATGGGAGGGTAAATAAAATTTTGCATGGGTTTAATTACATTTTCCATGCGCTCGACAGCAGCTTGAATAAGTGGTTCAATAGGATTGCCAAGACTACCATCTTTAATACTAAATTGAATGAGCGATTCGATACGGTCGGCGAGTTGCTGACCTTCCAAACCTGATTGGATAAGTAATTCTATTTCCTCGGTAAAATTGGTATTTTCCACAGGTTAGCCCTACTTAAATATCTGGTTTAACTTCTTTCAATCCGATCGACTAACTCTCCTTATTGCGGCACAAGCTGACCGGAAGACAACCGCTTAATACCCTCCATCGCTGTAGTTTCTCCGGCTTTGTCACCGCCCTCGCGAGCAATTTTCAAAGCTCGCTCGTAGGATTCGAGAGCTTTGCCATATTGAGCGAGACTTTCATAAATCGCGCCCATATTGTTGAGCAAGCGTCCGATACTTGTCTTGTCGCCGATTGCTTCTAACATTGGTATCGCTTGCTGAAAATAGATCAGCGCTTGAGTATCTTTGCCGAGTTTGCGAGAGGTAAGTGCCATGTTGTTGAGGAGGCGGCCGACGCCAGCCCTATCTCCGATTTCCCGGCGAATTGCTAAAGCTTGGTGGTAAAATTCCATCGCTCTATTAAAGTCGCCGATGTTGTAGTAGACGCCGCCCATGTTATTGAGGGTACGGCCTAAATCGCGGCGATCGCCGGAGGTCGTGCGAATCGTGCGGGCTTGTTGGTAAAATTCGATCGCCTTGGCGTAATCTGCCTGTTCTGCGTACACTGCCGCGATGTTGTGGAGGGATTCTCCAATTCCAATTTGGTCGTTGGCAGTTTTGGCAAGTTCCAAAGCTTCTTGGTGCAGTTTCAGCGCTTCGGAAAAATTGTCCGCAACCCGGTTGACGAAACCTATGAGATTTAGAGTGCGCGCGATACGAAGCCCTTCGCCAATTTGTCGGTGAATGACTAAAGCTTGCCGCAAAACTTCCAAAGCTTTGGGCTGCGAACCCATTTCGGCATAAACTTCCCCCATATTATTGAGGGTTTCTCCGGTTCCCGGTTTGTCGCCTAGTTGCTTGCGAATTGCCAAAACTTGCTCAAAAGTCTGAATTGCTTCTCGAAACAAACCCTCGCGGTGCTGTTTTACTCCTGTTTCAAAGAGTTTGTCTGCTTGCGTTTTAGGGTCTGTTGCTTGGGCGCGATCGCTCGCTTGGGCGCGCCTCGCATTTATAATTGGGGCATAAGCCCGAGCGTCTGACATTGCCAGCAGGCTGAGTGCGGGGGATAAAACAATACTTATAGCTGCGAGATAGCTGAAGTCGTAAGAGCGGCAGTGCACCGATCGAGTCCTCCAATAGCCAAGTGATAACTATTAAGATAGAGCTTTTTGGGGTGTTCCTGCCGAATTTTTTCTCAATCCCTAGGTTCTGACTGGGTTTTTGTCTTGCCAGACTGCTAGAATCAGCGGCATATTGTTGAGAGCGGATATGACAGCAAAGTTTTTGCTAGGTGGAAGCGATGCTTTTTCCTGGCTTTGCAAGATGATGTCCTGTTGGTCAAGCGTGATCCAAGCAGTTCCTGACAAAACTTGAATTTCTTGATGAGTTTGAGGCAATCTGTATACCTCGTTTTCCATCAAAATAATGCGATCGGGCGCTGCTAACTCGGAAATTCTTTGAAGCATAGTATCTCCTTTGAAATTAAATCATCAAAAATCAAAAATTCACAATTATTGCCTCATCACTGAAATCTTTGTATTTGCCAAATTTTGTAGCGGCGGATTCACCAATTTCTTTGATGACGGCAAACAACCTAAATAAACCCGGTTCCATACAACCGACAATCGACTATTGGCAGTAACGCCGATCGAGCCAAGCGCGCATTTCATCCTCAGTTGCCACACAAGTAGAGCGACCTGTAGCTCGATCGCAACCGTGCCACCAAGTGTTACCATCATTATCTGAGGTTTGCCAAATTCTTAGCTCGTCTGGGCCAGCAGTGGCGACTATGAAAAACTGCCAAATTTGATTCATAACCCAAAAGAATGATTGCCCTTTCTGTTTTTCGGAGGGTTTAGCTCGATCGGCAATCGAAAAAGCTTTCATCTTTGGGGTATCGATCTGATTTTTGCAAGTAGACATAGCCAACACCTTTTAGTTATAAATACTCCACAAATTGCACCAACAAAATTACAAATAATAGCTGAAAGATGCCATGTTTTCATCGCAAATACAGCACAATATTGTTGTCGTGCAAGTTTGGTTGAAGTCTATCTGTTGCCTGATAAATTAACTTTAACTCTGCGGCCATTGACAATCAAAGCATTGCTTGCATAGGTTGTATGAATAAAATCGATAGATCGAAGCCCTTGTGACAATTTGGGTACTACTGGCACAAACGCTATGAACGAAATCAATACGCGGCGGATGAAACTCTCTCAAATTCAGGCTTTGATAGCAGTAGCAGACTGTGAAAACTTTAGCGAGGCGGCTTTGCAATTGGAACTGTCCCAATCCGCCGTCAGCCACGCCATCGCCTCTTTAGAAACAGAATTGGGAGTGCAACTGTTTCATCGGGGGCGACACGGTGCTCAACTGACGCCGGTGGGGGAAAGGGTGCTGCTTCACGGGCGTCAAATAGCCTGCGCCTTAGAAATGATGGTCAAAGAAGCGGATTTAGAAAAAGGTTTGCAGGGAGGCCAGGTACGGATAGTTACTTTTCGGAGTGTAGCAACTCATATCCTACCGGGTATTATTGCTAAATTTCGCAGTTGCTTTCCCAAAATTGCGGTCAGCATTGCCGAAGTTTATTATACTCAAGCTGTGGAAGAAGCTTTGCGATCGGGCAAAGCAGACATCGGCTTTGTCTCTCTTCCCATCTCCGATGAATTTGAAACTAGAGAAATTTTGCGGGATAAATATGTTGTATTGCTGCCGCCGAATGGACAATGTAAAAGTGCTAAGATTACCTGGGAAGAATTAGCGAACTATCCCCTGATTTTGCAGCCCGCAGAAAATCCTTGTTCGATACCGCTTCGCAAATATTTGACAACTTCGGGGTTTCCCTTAAATATCGGTTACGAGCTCAGCGAAGATTCAACTATTGTCAGTATGGTGATGCAAGGTTTGGGTACAGCAATTCTGCCCCGTTTGGCCGCAGAACCGATACCTGCTTCGGTGAAAGTTTGCAGTTTGCCGGCGGATTTTGAGAGGGTAATTGGGGTGGCTGTTTTGAGGGATGCGCTGTTAGTTCCGGCCGTGTTTGCGTTTTTGGATGTAGTGACAAGTGCGGCAGAGGTTGATAGTGAGGGCGAGTTTGCGATTAATCCTTCATGAGAAACCTAAGTCAGTTGTTATTGGTTATTGGTTAGATTTGGATTTTGTCACCGCAGATATCAGCAGATGAACGCGGATGGGATTGTACCTGCGTTTATCTGCTGATATCTGCGATTTAAAAAAAATCGCATAACCAATAGTGCGATCGCTGATTGCCTATTTCATGCGTTTTGCAACAAGACTAGAACTGTCGCCTTGGTGCAATTTGATTCGACCATCTACCGAGTTTTTATCCTTTAATTTGAGCCAACCGCTACCAGATGCAGGATCGTTCTCATCATTACCGTCCCATGTAAACTCAAATCGCTGATCCTTTCCATCTTTCACGACTTCGCCGTCAATTTCACCTGATACTAAACCGAATTGAAATTCTCCTGAACCTGTTTCATCAATCTCGATATAGGCTTCAACTTCCATGTCCAAATAATCACTATCCCACATTGCCATCTCTGCGATCCGCCATTTACCGCTATATTCCATTGCTTTCATCCTCCACTTGTGTTATTAATATTTGTCATCTCTCTCACCCAGTTGCGGAAAGTCACCTCCGCTTCTACTTCATCTACCTGCGCTGTTGCCAAGAATTCGTAGAGCTTTTCCTTGGGTACGATCGGAAAAGTGGGGCTGACAGATACTTCCAAATACTCATCGTTCTCTAGCTTATAAATTCGCCATTCTCTACCATTGTACCGCCAAAACTCCGGTACTCCCATACTGGCATAGAGAGCTGGCTTATCAATATCGGTATGGGTGATATCTACTTCTACGACTAAATCGGGTGGCGGATCTGTTGCTAAATCTACTGTACGACCGGCGACGAGGGGCTGATTTTGGATATAATAGGCATTATCTGGTTCTGCGCCGCGATTTAAGTCCGATCGATCCAGGGTTGTCGAACCCATTGTTTTAATCTTCAAACCTAGTTCTTTCACTAAAATCCGAATCAAAAACTCGATTAAGCGTGCCGAAAATTCGTGTTCTTCTAAAGGGCTGGTAATTTCTAATATCCCTCGATCGAATATCAATTTAGTGGCTCGTTTATCGCCAAAAATCTGTAGCAGTTGTTGATAACCCTGCCAAGTAATATTTCTCAACACTACTCGCTTTTCGCCTATGAGTAACGGTGGTGCGATCGGCGCAACAGAAATCATATTTTTTACTTCCAGCTATGAGATTTCTAAGATAACATAAGGAACAGGCAAGATGCCTGTTCCACAAATAACCAATTATTGATTGTGGAAGGAACAGGCAAGATGCCTGTTCCACAAATAACCAATTATTGATTGTGGAACGGGCATCTTGCCCGTTCTTAAAAATAGTCAACAAATTCTATTTACTCCGATCAGTTCTCTGCCGCAAAATAAATTCAGCTAGTGCTAAATCAACGGGCGTTGTGACTTTCAAATTCGTCTCTTCTCCCTCCACAATTTGCACTGGTAAACCGCATTTTTCAAACAAAGCCGCATCGTCGGTAACTTCCCAACCTTTTTGTCGCCCTTGTTCGTGACACTGCTTTAACAATTGCACTTCAAATCCTTGGGGAGTCTGGGCTGCCCACAAATTGCGTCTGTCTGGGGTGTCTCGCACGATCCGACGCTCATCTACGACCTTAATCGTATCCTTGACCGGGACGGCGACAATCAAGCCCGGACAGCTCAAGAGGGCCTCGGCAGATCGATCGAACAATTCAGGAGTTGCCAAACACCTCGCGCCGTCGTGAATCAAGACTCGATCGGCATTTGGTGGCAAAGCCTGCAAACCGTTGTAAACTGACTCTTGGCGGGTGGCGCCTCCTTGAATCAGTTCCACGGGCTTAACCAAAGATAAATCGCTCAGAATTGCCTTAAAATCAGGAAAATCGTCTGGCTGGCCCATGATGCCAATCCAGCTAATGTGCTGCGAAGCTTCAGCAGCAGCCAAAGTCCAACTCAGCAAAGGTTTTCCCAGCAAAGTCAGCAGCAGTTTGTTCCGCTGACTCCCCATCCGTCGCCCCGAACCCGCCGCAGGAATTAATAAGTGCATTAACTAACCGTTCTTAACCCAACTAGGTATATATTAAGAGCGTCCTGTACTTTTGGGTCAGTTGTTTAGCTGTCAGCCAGTAGCTTTTAAAGTCTAGAAATACTATAAGCTGATAGCTGAAGACCGATCGCTGAGAGCTACCTCGATAGATAATAGCCCGATCGTTTATGATGCGAATACTAGCACTTGTCCCTGGCGGGATTGGCGACCAAATTTTATTTTTCCCCACCCTTGATGACCTCAAGCAGTCTTATCCAGAGGCGCAAATTGATGTCATCGTGGAACCGAGGGCAAAGGGCGCTTACCGAGTCTGCAAGTCCGTCAAAGAAGTTTTGACGTACAATTTCAAAGACCGCAACGCTATGGCAGATTGGGGCAATTTACTGGGCGTAATTCGCGATCGCGAATACGAAGCAGTTATTTCCCTAGGCCAGCGGTGGACTGTAGGGCTGCTGCTGTGGCTGACCGGCATTCCGCAGAGAGTTGGCTATTCGGGAACCAACGGTGCTCGATTTCTCACCGCTGCAGTACCGCTGAAAACTGAACAGTACGCGGCTTCAATGTACCACGATTTGCTGCAAGGATTAAACATTACAAATCCTTGTCCGGCGATCGCAATTAATGTACCTAAACAGGACATTCAGTGGGCGGAAGCCGAACAGCAGCGGTTGGGCGTAAAAGAAAGCGGTTACATTCTAATTCACGGCGGTTCCAGTCAATTAGCTGTGTCTAAAGGTATTGACAAAATTTACCCTACAGACAAATGGAAGCAAATAATTGAAGATTGTCAGCAGCGGCAGCCGAATTTGCCTGTTGTTGTTGTGAAAGGCCCCGAAGATGCAGACTTCGTGACAAAGTTAGTCGAGTTATGTCCGAATGTAAAAGTTATCTCGCCGGATGATGTCGGCAAGTTGGCTGCCACTATTGCTGCTGCTAATTTGATGATATGTACTGACAGTGCGCCGATGCACTTAGCTGTGGCGGTTCAAACTTATACAATAGCTTTGTTCGGCCCGACTGAACCGGCGAAATTGCTGCCCAAGAGCGATCGATTTTTGGGGATTAAATCTCCTACTGGCAAAATGGCAGACATCTCTCCTCAAGATGTTTTGAAGAAGGTTTGGGGCGGCTAAAAACTAGGATATCTAAGTCAGGACACGGCACTGCCGTGTCCCTACCATTAATCAGGCGATGGTTGCATATCTCATCAAGGGCGATGGCGTTCCGCCCCGCAAGCTACGATCATTTTGGGGTAGGGAAACGGCATTGCCGTGTCCTCCGTCGCCTAGGAAACGGCATTGCCGTGTCCCTACAATTAATCAGGCGATGGTTGCATTTCTCATCAAGGGCGATGGCGTTCCGCCCCGCAAGCTACGATCGTTTTGGGGTAGGGAAACGGCATTGCCGTGTCCTCCGTCGCCTAGATAAATTGGCAAATTGCCATTGCCGTGCCAGAGGGCGGGTCGAACCTGTAACCGTAACCCCGAATAGTTTTAATAAACTGCGACCCCGTAGCATCAGCTTGAATCATTTTCTTGCGAATCTGACCAATATGTACGGTAACAAGTTGGTCTTCTCCTGTGTCGTCGCAGTTCCACCCCCAGATTTTTTCGATTAGCTGTTGGCGACTCCAAGATTCACCGGAATGACTTGCCAACAAATACAAAATATTAAATTCCAAGGCTGTTAACTTGATAATGCGATCGTTGAGTGTTGCTTCCCGGCGCGCTGAATCGATCGCGAATCGATCGAATACAATACGCGATGGAGTGACAGGCCTCATGCGTCTCAACACAACTTCGATACGAATTGCCAACTCGGCCAAACCAAAGGGTTTGCAGATATAGTCATCCGCACCAGCGGACAGGATTTTAACTTTATCAGCTTCGTCGGTGCGGCTGCTTAGCATTACCACAAAAACATTAGTACGGCGCTGCATTTCTTGGCAGAGGTGATAGCCTGTAGTATCCGGCAAATTCCAATCAAGAACTACTAGCAGTGGCTTGAATTTCTCAAACAATTCTAAAGCCGTCTCGCCATCTGCTGCCGAATCTACTTGATATTTCTGAGTTAAAAAACGATGAACTAGAGTGCGGATGGACGGGTCATCATCCACAACCAGAATTTTGGGAGCAGTATCAGTAGTCATCACAAAAAATTTTCTTCCTACTGTCAATGGACAACTGGCAATTTCAGAACAGCTTTAGTGAAGAGTAAAGCTCAAGTCGTTCCAACTAAACAGAGTTTTTTCGGGCAATTCTTCTTTCAGCTTTGTCTTGAGGTCAAAAGGCTTGCCCCAATCCCATATTTCGATCTCTAGGCGTTCGTTAAATACTGCGATCGCCAGTTCTATTTTCGGAGTTTCTACTGACTGATTTTTGTGGGCGTGGCGAACAGCATGGGCAAAACCCTCGATCGCAGCAAGTTTACAAAGCTGCAAAACTGTTTCGGGAATGGGTAGAGGCTCTAAAAAAAAACTGCATCAACCCACCATAAAACTTGAGTAACAGCCTGGAGATCGCTATTTAGTTGAATTTTAATTTTATGAAAGGGCTGGTTATAACTTGGCTCGGATTGGGAATTTCGTTGCTCTTGAAGCCAGTTGAAACTGTGTAAAACGTCGATCGCACGCTTAAAAAAACCAGCTTGAGTGCTAGGTTGGGATGGTACTAAAGCTGGCTGAAAATATTTGACAATTAACAGACAGTTTCGACCCTCAGACGTGCGGGTATAACTTAGCTCGTCGGCAATTTTGCCAATCAGTTTAATACCTATCCCATCAGACGAAATTTCATCTAAGTTATCTTCGTCACGGTGCGAGTTGCCCAATAATTTAAAATTCATTTGACTGACCTCTCTTGTTTATCAATAACTGCTTGTCTGTGTTCTGATCAAATCATGGCATCACTTTAATTGAGTGAAGTTGACCAGAGGTATAAAGTTAGGTCTATTAGAGGTCGGTATAATCAAAGTATACTCAAGGTATAATTAAACTACTGTCATGCAGAGTCCCTATCCTTCGCAAGGCTCAGGACTGCGAAGCATCCCAGCCGTCTAAGAGATCCTTGGCAAGGCTCAGGATGATTTAAGTGCATGACGCGTAAGTTGTAATAAAGTTAAATTAGGGGTTAACCTAGATGGATTGGCAAGAATTCCTTAGACGCGAATCTGGGATACATGGATTATCGATGGAACAAACAGAAACATTATTAGCAGCGCTCTCCTCTCCTGAAAGAGAACCCCGAAATCAGGCACAGCTTTCAGTAGAATTAAGCATAGCAGAAGCTACTGTAAAACAGCGGATGGGAGTGATTTACAAGAAATTTGGAAATACTTTTCCTCAACTTCTTGACCAAAACGGTGCCGGAAAATTGGATATATTGTTTATAAAATTAAAACAGAACTATTATCCAAAACCAGACCCAGTATTTGCCCCCTACCCTGAAGAATTTAGATCGTTAATAGAAGAAAAAATTCGGAGGTTTTGCGGCCGCCAATTTGTTTTTGAGACGTTTCAGCAATTTATCACCGAAAATCCTCACGGTTATTTTACGATCGTCGGGGATGCAGGAATGGGCAAAAGTTCGATCGTTGCCAAATACGTCTGGGAACATACATCTCCCTGCTATTTCAATATTCTCGTCGAACGCCGCAACCGACCAGAATTGTTTTTGAAGAGCATTCGCCGGCAATTAATTGACCGCTATCAATTGCCAAATTCAGAAGACGCCGATTTACCGAAATTACTGGCCACGGTGGCGGGGAAACTCACGGCGGGCGAAGGTTTGGTAATTGCAGTTGATGCACTAGATGAAGTCGAACAAGAACCGGGAGAAAATCTTTTACATTTACCGACAACTCTGCCCAATAACGTATATTTCCTGCTGACGCGGCGACCCTTTAACCTCGGTCAAAGGCGGCTGGCCGTATCTCCGGGAGTTCCGGTAAAAGACTTAGATTTAAGAGACAGCGACTATGTTCATTTCAATCAGAATGATATCAAACAGTATATTCAGTATGTTGTGATAAATTCCGATTCTGAGTATAAAGATGCACTTAGAAAATGGATTCAAGACCGCAGCATTACCGATACAACTTTTGTCGAAGAAGTGGCAAAAAAGAGCGAAAACAATTTTATGTATTTGCGGTATGTTTTGCCCGCAATTGCTAAGGGCGATTACAATGACTTGAGTTTAACGCAATTGCCAGATGGGTTGCTAGAGTATTATCAAAGCCATTGGGTGCGGATGGGGATGGAAGCTAAGCCAGGACAATTGATGGAAAATGTCTTGTATATTTTACTAGAGATTGGCACGCCGATTCCCTGCGAGATGATTGCTGGAATTGCCAAGGTGGATGAATGCGATGTGGGAAACGTTTTAGATGAGTGGGTTGAGTATTTGAAAAAGCAGAATTTAGACAGAGAAATCTGCTATACCATCTATCATGCTAGTTTCCTTGACTTTCTGAAAGCAAAACGGGAGATGGATTCAAAGCGGAGAATTTTTCAGGAAGTAAATCAACGGATTGCTGAGTATTTAGAAGATGGGATGGCGTGATATGGGAGAATTTGCTGACAAGTTAGCGGCCAAACCACTTTTCTATCAACGTGCTTATCTGGGCAGCTTACTGCCAAATCATGTCAAGTCAGGTCATTTAGAAAAGTATTATCAAAGAATGACTGATTTTAACTTCCTGATGGCAAAGATTCAGCATCCTGAGTTTGGGTTGCAGGCACTGATTGATGATTTCAATTTAGTTAACGCTTCTGAAGTAGTAACTCACCCAGAATACAACCCAGAAACAGCGAAAGCCCTGAACTTGATTTTAAGGGTACTGTGGATGTCAGCCGATATTTTGGAGCGAGATAAAACCAAACTGGCGGAACAATTGTTAGGGCGCTTGCTGTACTTTGAAATGCCTCCTATTCAGGCAATGCTGGAAGTAGCAAAGCAGTGGAAAGCAGCACCTTGGTTGCGTCCTTTGACACCTTGTTTAACTCCCCCTCGAAGGGGACTGCTACGCACCCTCGACGGTCACAGAAACTCGGTAAATGCAGTCGCTGTCACTGCTGATGGCAAGCGAGCAATTTCTGGTTCGTCGGACAACACCATCAAAGTCTGGGATTTAACCACTGGCGATGAACTGTTTATTTTAAAAGGTCACAGCAACTCGATAAATGCAGTAGCCGTCACTGCTGATGGCAAGCGGGCAATTTCTGGTTCATCCGACAACACTCTCAAAGTCTGGGATTTAACCACTGGAAATGAACAGTTTACTCTTAAAGATCATAGTAGCTGGGTAACAGCAGTAGCCGTCACTTCTGATGGCAAGCGGGCGATTTCTGGTTCGTCGGACTACACCCTCAAAGTCTGGGATTTAACAACTCGAAAGGAACTCTTTACTTTTAAAGGTCACAGCGACTCGATAAAAGCAGTAGCCGTCACTGCTGATGACAAGCTGGCCATTTCCGGTTCGTCGGACAACAGCCTCAAAGTTTGGGATTTAACCACTGGAAATGAACTCTTTACTCTTAAAGGTCACAGCGACTGGGTAAAAGCAGTCGCCGTCACCCCCGATGGCAAGCGGGCGATTTCTGGTTCGTCGGACAACACACTCAAAGTCTGGGGTTTAACAACTGGAAAGGAACTCTTTACTTTTAAAGGTCACAGGGTAAAAGCAATAGCCGTCACTGCTGATGGGAAGCGAGCGATTTCCGGTTCGTCGGAAAACATCCTCAAAGTTTGGGATTTAACAACTGGAAAGGAACTGTTTACGCTTACAGGTCACATGGACTCGATAAATGCAGTAGCCGTAACTGCTGATGGCAAGCGAGTGATTTCTGGTTCGTCGGACAACACCCTCAAAGTCTGGGATTTAACAACTGGAGATAAACTGTTTAGCATCAAAGATCGCAGCTACTTGGTAAAAGCAATAGCCGTCACTGCTGATGGGAAGTGGGCGATTTCCGGTTCGTCGGACAACACCCTTAAAGTTTGGGATTTAACAACTGGAAATGAAAAGTTTACTCTCAAAGGTCATAGGGACTCAGTAAGTGCAGTCGCCGTCACCGCTGATGGCAAGCGGGCGATTTCTAGTTCACGGAACCACACCCTCAAAGTTTGGGATTTAGAAACTGAAGATGAACTGTTTACGCTTCAAGGTCACAGGGACTTGGTATACGCAGTCGCCGTCACCACTGATGGGAAGCGGGCGATTTCTGGTTCACGGGACGACACCCTCAAAGTTTGGGATTTAGTAAATCGAGAGGAACTGTTTACGCTCAAAGGTCACAGGGACTCGGTAAATGCAGTCGCCGTCACCACTGATGGGAAGCGGGCCATTTCTGGTTCGTCGGACAACACCATCAAAGTCTGGGATTTAGAAATAAGGAGGGAATTGTTAGCTTTTATTTGGAGAAATCCAATAGCTCCAAGGCAACTTTTTACCCTCACGGGTCACAGCAAGTCGGTAATAGCAGTCGCTACTACTGCTGATGGCAAGCGGGCTATTTCTGGTTCAACAGACAAAACTCTTAAAGTCTGGGATTTAACCACTGGAAATGAACTGTTTACTCTCAAAGGTCATAGCAAGTCGGTACAAGCAGTAGCCGTCACTGCTGATGGCAAGCTGGCGATTTCTGGTTCAAGAGACAACACTCTCAAAGTCTGGGATTTGTCGAGTGGAAATATCATTGCCAGTTTCACGGGTGAAAGTTCGATCGCCTGTTGCGCCATTGCACCCGATGGAGTCACAATTGTGGCAGGCGACGCATCCGGCCGCGTATATTTCCTGCGACTAGAAGGGATTACTGAGTATTTAGAAGAGGGGATGGCGTGAGATGGGAGAATTTGCTGACAAGTTAGCGGCTAAACCACTTTTCTATCAACGTGCTTATCTGGGCAGCTTACTGCCAAATTATGTCAAGTCAGGAAATTTAGAAAAGTATTATCAAAGACTGACAGATTTTAACTTTTTGATTGCCAAAATTCAGCATCCTGAGTTGGGGGTGCAGGCACTGATTGATGATTTCAATTTGGTTGACGATTCAGAAGCAGTAATTCACCCAGAGTACAATCCAGAAGCAGCGAAAGCCCTGAACTTGATTCAAGCGGTACTGTGGATGTCAGCCGATATTTTGGAGCGAGATAAGGCAAGACTGGCGGAGCAATTGTTAGGGCGCTTACTGTACTTTGAAACCCCAGAGATTCAGGCAATGCTGGAGGTAGCAAAGCAGTGGAAAGAATCACCTTGGTTGCGTCCTTTGACACCCTGTTTAACTCCGCCTCGCAGGGGATTGCTACGCACTCTAGAAGGTCACAGAAACTCAGTAAATGCAGTAGCCGTCAGTGGAGATGGCAAAATGGTAGTTTCTGGTGCATCGGACAAAACCCTCAAAGTCTGGGATTTAACCACAGGAGATGAACAGTTTACTCTCAATGGTCATACCTATTCAGTAAATGCAGTAGCCATCACTGCTGATGGCAAAATGGCAATTTCCGGTTCATCTGACAACAGCCTTAAAGTCTGGGATTTAACAACTCGAAAGGAACTGTTTACTCTCCATAGTCACAGTGACTCAGTATATGCAGTAGCCGTCACTGGTGATGGCAAGCGGGCAGTTTCAGGTTCATCGGACAACACCCTCAAAGTCTGGAATTTAACAACTAGAAAAGAACTGTTTACTCTCCATGGTCATAGCCAGTGGGTAAAAGCAGTAGCCATCACTGCTGATGGAAAAATGGCAGTTTCTGGTTCACTAGACAACACCCTCAAAGTCTGGGATTTAATAACTAGAAACGAAATGTTTACTCTCACAGGTCATAGCGACTGGGTAAATGCAGTAGCCGTCACTGCTGATGGAAAAGTGGCAGTTTCTGGTTCATCGGACAAAACCCTAAAAGTCTGGGATTTAACCACTGGAAAGGAACAGTTTACTGTCAAAGCTCACAGCTACTTGGTAAATGCAATAGCCGTCACTGCTGACGGGAAACGAGCAATTTTTGGTTCGTGGGACAAAACCATCAAAATCTGGGATTTAACTACTAGAAAGGAAGAGTTTACTCTCGAAGGTCATAGCTACTCAGTAAATGCAATAGCCGTCACTGCTGACGGGAAACGAGCAATTTCTGGTTCGTGGGACAAAACCCTCAAAGTCTGGGATTTAACAACCCAAAAGGAACAGTTTATTTTCAAAGCTCATAGCGACTGGGTAAATACAGTAGCTGTCACTGGTGATGGCAAAATGTCAATTTCAGGTTCATCGGACAACACCCTCAAAGTCTGGGATTTAACGAAAGGAAAGGAACTGTTTACTCTCAAAGGTCATAGCAACTGGGTAAATGCAGTAGCTGTCACTGGTGATGGCAAAATGTCCATTTCTGTTTCAACAGACAAAACCCTCAAAGTTTGGGATTTAACAACTGGAAATGAAATATTTACTCTCACAGGTCATAGGGACTCAGTAATCGCACTAGCCGTCACCGAGGATGGCAAGCGGGCGATTTCCGGTTCATGTGACAAAACCCTAAAAGTCTGGGATTTAACCACTGGAAAGGAAGAGTTTACTCTCAATGGTCACAGCCAGTGGGTAAAAGCAGTAGCCGTCACGGAGGATGGCAAGCGGGTGATTTCTGGTTCAAGAGACAACACCCTCAAAGTCTGGGATTTGTTGAATGGAAACGAACTGTTTACTCTCGAAGGTCACATTTACTCGGTAAATTCGGTAGCCGTCACGGAGGATGGCAAGCGGGCGATTTCTGGTTCAGCAGACAAAACCCTCAAAGTCTGGGATTTAACCACTGGAAACGAACTGTTTACTCTCGAAGGTCACAGAGACTCAGTATATGCAGTGGTCGTCACTACTGATGGCAAGCGGGCAATTTCTGGTTCAGATGACAACACTCTCAAAGTCTGGGATTTAATAACTAGAAACGAACTGTTTACTCTCGAAGGTCATAGCTACTCGGTAAATGGGTTAGCCGTCACTGCTGATGGCAAGCGGGCGATTTCAGGTTCATGGGAAAAAATCCTCAAAGTCTGGGATTTAACCACTGGAAATGGCATTGCTAGTTTCACGAGCGAAAGTTCGATCGCCTGTTGCGCTATTGCACCCGATGGAGTAACAATTGTCGCAGGCGACGCATCCGGCCGCGTATATTTCCTGCAGCTAGAAGGGGTGGAGGCACTAACATGAATTCCTCACCTCTGTCAACTCCCATCTCTACCGCTGCTTACCCAAAAGAATTTCAGCAACTCCTGCGAGAAAAAACCGAGAATTTTACAGGCCGCAAGTTTGTTTTTTCTGCGATTTCCGACTTTCTAGACTCCCACAGCCGCGGTTATTTCACAATTGTCGGCACTCCCGGCTGCGGCAAAAGTTCCATCCTCGCCCAATATGTCAGGGCCCATCCTCGCTGTATCTATTACAACGCTGGAGTTGAAGGCAAAAATCGAGCTGAAGATTTTCTCGCTTCTGTCTGCACTCAACTGATTGACAAATACCTTGCCGCCAATGGGGAAACATCCGAAATTGTCAAGCTCAAATCGCAAATTCAAAATCTCGAATCCGATGATGGGAGTTGGTTTCTGTCTTTGTTGCTTCAGCAAATTAGCGATAAATTAGACGTAGCTTGCGAGACGGCACGTCATCGCGAAAAGTTGATAATTGTCATTGATTCTGTAGACGCGATCGCCCGCACGAGTCAGCCTCCGAGCTCAAATCTGTTTTATCTGCCGAGATATTTGGGCGATCGTACTTATTTTATCCTCGCCCGCCGCCCGTTTTTGAGAGAAAAATCCGGTTTGTTAATTGAAACGCCCTCTCAAACCCTCGATTTAAGAGATTATCCCGCCCAAAATCGCGAAGATGCCCTGAACTACATTCAGGAATACCGATCGACTGCACCGGATTTAACTCAACCCGAATTCTGCCAACAACTCGCAACTGTCAGCGAAAACAATTTCATGTATCTGAGTCAGATGTTACCTGCCATTAACGAGAATTCACGCCCCGATGCTAATCTGGGGGAATCCTCACTTGTCTCTGAACTTCCTCCCGGTTTAGCAGCGTATTATCAAAACCACTGGCTGCGGATGAGAGGTGATGCTTTATCGGCAGTTGACTTGTCTGTGCTCAATGTTTTGGTACGATCTACAGCAGGTTTGTCTGTAAGTGCGATATCCAATATAATTGATGAGGATGAATACGATGTTGAAAAAGTGTTAGACAATTGGATCGAATTCTTAAATAAGCAGGAAATCGGAGGAAAAATTTGCTATAGTTTGTATCATGATAGTTTCCGCGAATGGCTGGGAAAACAATCTATTTTAGAATGATGAGTTTACCTAGATTTGCATTTTTTCTCTTCAGTCCGCGCAGGCGGACTTTGTTTGTGTAGACGCGATTTCAATCGCCGAGTTATATCAAAAACAATACAACAATGAAACGAGCAGTATTTCTCGATCGCGATGGCGTTCTCAATATCGAAGTGGGCTACATCCACAAAGTAGAAGATTTGCATTTAATCCCCGGAATAGCTGAAGCTGTACGCCGTTTAAATGACCGACAAATATTTTGCTGTTTGGTTTCCAATCAATCGGGTCCAGCGAGGGGTTATAATCCGATTAGCCACGTAGAAGCTTTGCACAAACGCCTGTGTCAGTTTTTAGAAAATGAAGCAGGAGCCAAGTTAGATGCTCTTTATTACTGTCCTTATTTAAGCGCAGCCGAAGGCGGAACAAACCCCGAATTTACGAGGTATTCGACTTGGCGAAAACCAAATACGGGGATGTTGGTAGCGGCGGCTTGGGAACACGATTTGGATTTGCCGAATAGTTTTATGGTGGGGGATAAAGCGACTGATGTTGATATGGCTCACAATGCCGGCTGTACTGGCATTTTGGTGCAGACTGGTTACGGAGAAAGCGTGTTGAGCGGGGAGTATCAGCACCATACTAAACCGGATTTTATTGCAGCAAATTTAGTGACGGCGGTTGAGTGGATTTTGCAACACTTTGATTAGTGGCATCGGAATTGATATTAGCCAAAGTCAGGACACGGCACTGCCGTGTCCCTACAATTAATCGGGCGATGGTTGCATCTCTCATCAAGGGATCATGATTATTTTGGGGTAGGGAAACGGCATTGCCGTGTCCTCCGTTGCCTGCATTTAAGTTTTCGACAATTGAGTCTTAGAGGAAAGGGCAAGGTAAGGAAGCGCGACTGTGAAGGTTGTACCAACGCCGATTTTGCTTTCGCAGGCGATCGCACCTCCTTGCAATTCCACAGCTTTTTTAACAATTGTTAATCCCAAACCGTTACCTTTAATCTTTCCAGTATTCTTGCAGCGGTAAAACATTTCAAATATTTTCCTTACTTCGGTTTCTGGGATGCCGATACCTTCGTCTCGGATACGCATAATTAGTGAGGGAGAGTTACTATTTATAAATTGGGAATTGCTAAACAAACAGTGAGGAGATAAGCAGAAAATAGCTTCTTTGTCTCCCTCGCCTGCTTGACGGTATTCCAATTCCAAGGTGACTTTCCCGCCGTTTGGGGAATATTTGATGGCGTTGACGATTAAGTTGGAGAGAATGCCGTGCAGCAATTGTTGATCTAACATCGCGCTGGTAACATCTGACGGGATTAATGTTAGTTTGTGCTTGGCTTCATTTCCTAACTGCAATTGATCGAGCAAGTCTTGACAAAATTCGACTAAATTTATCGGTAATGGATTGCATTTGAGTTGGCCTGCTTCTGCTCGCCCCATGAACAGCATATCGTCGATTAGCTGGTTCATCTTTTGGGTAGCTGAGTGCACCAGCCGCAGGGTTCTAACTTGGGATTCGTCACTGCTGCGAGTTCGATCGAGCTCTAGGAGTTCCGCAGAGATTAAAATCGCGTTGAGCGGGTTGCGCAATTCATGAGCGGCCATTGAAATATACTGGTTTTGGCGGTGCGATTTTTCTTCCACAGACTCTCTGGCTGCTTCCGAGGCTTTGAGAGCTTCTCGCATCTTCGTTTCGATTTCGTGTCTGTGCAGGGCAATCTCGATCGCCACCCGTAAATCATGTTGTTGAAAGGGTTTTATAATGTAACCGAATGGATCTGTAAGTTTCGCTCTTTGCAGCGTTTGATCGTCGGCATAAGCTGTTAAAAATACTGTCGGCACATTCCTATTAGTTCGGATTTTTTCTGCCGCTGTTACTCCGTCCATGTCACCTTTAAGCACGATGTCCATCAACACCAAATTTGGCGGGTTTTCTATAGCTTTTTGAATTGCTTCTTCTCCTGAAGAAACTGTAGCTGTTACTACATATCCGAGTTTTTTTAATCTACCTGCTATGTCTTGCGCTACAATAACTTCGTCTTCTACAACCAAAATTTTTATAGGGTTCATTTTTCCTTAAATGCGCTGCCGATAATTTAACTCTTTGAAAATTAGATTGTAGCAAGTTCCACACTGACTGTCAATGGCAATACTTGCCTCTAATTGGTAAGCCAACATTTTAACTAATTGCAATCCTAATGTCTCAGTATTTTCCACGTCAAAATCCTCCGGAAATCCTCGACCGTTATCTTGAATAGTTAAGTTAAATTGCTGATTACTGTCTTCATAAAATTTAATACTAATTTCCCCTCCTAAGCTAGGGGAAAAGGCATATTTCAACGAATTAGAAACCAGTTCGTTAATAATTAACCCGCAAGGAATCGCTGTTTCTATGTTTAAACAAATGGGGTCAACGTTGAGAGTGAATTGGATCGCAGTGTTGCCGCACCCAAAAGATTGATACAAATTAGCAACTAAGTTTTCGACGTAGAGGGGGAGGTCGATCCGATCGAGATGTTCGGATTGATATAGTTGCTCGTGAATCAAAGCCATTGAATGGATGCGGGTCTGGCTTTCTTCAAATAAAGTTAGCATCGCTTCGTCTTCAATGTATTGAGCTTGAAGTTGCAGCAAGCTGGAAATTACCTGCATATTATTTTTGACTCGGTGGTGAATTTCTTTGAGCAATACTTCTTTTTCGCGGAGTGCTGCTTGAATGCGGGCCTCGGTAAATTTGCGATCGCTGATATCTTCGCCAATACCCGCGATGCGGTAAATTTTCCCCGATTCGTCGTAAATGGGAAAAGCTCGATCGCACACCCAGCGAATTGTGCCGTCTGGGAGAAAAATCCGATATTCGTTACTGGTGGACTCGCCCTGCAACACTCGCCCCATTGCCTCTTGCAACAAATGTTTATCTTCTGGATGCACCCACTCCATCATTTTTAAGGGCTCGGCATATAATTCTTCGTTGCTGCGCCCCCAGATGTGTTCGTAAGCTGGACTCAGATACAATAAATCAGTGAATTCAGCAGACATTAGCCAGAAGGAATCTTGGATATTTTCTGCTAGTTGGCGGAACCGTTCTTCACTTTCACGGATGGCTTTTTCTGCCTGTTTGCCTTCACTTATATCTTCTGCAATGCCAACGATGCGGTAAACTTGACCAGCTTGATTTCTAATAGGAAAAGCCCGATCGCGAATCCAGCGTATTTTGCCGTCCGGCCTGACAATTCGATATTCTATCTCGTCTTCAGACTCAATTTGTTTAGTTAAATTAGCAATAACGCGCTCGCGATCTTCTGGATGGACAGACTCTGCAAAAAAGCGCCCGTAAGCATACAAATCAGCGCAGCTTCTGCCCCAAATTTTTTCGTAACCCGGACTTATATAAATAATTTCCTGGGGTTGAACGTTTACCATCCAAAACACGCTTTCAATGTTTTCTGCTAGCTGTCGGAACCTTTCTTCGCTTTCTTTTAGTGCTGCTTCGGTTTCTTTGCGAGCGCTAATATCTTCTGTCACGACTACATTGTAAGTTGCCCCGCTCAGCGGTTCTTTGATTAGCGATACTGTAATATTTACCCAAACTACAGTGCCGTCTTTGCGCAGCAAGCGTTTTTCCATTTTAAAACTGTCAATTTCCCCGGCAAATAATTGCTTGTTTTGTTCTAAATCTGCATCTATATCTTCTGGGTAAGTAACGTCCATCCAAGTTCGCGACAGCAGTTCGCTTGCAGTATATCCCACGATCTCGCAGAATTTTTGATTGACTCGCAAATAGCGGCCTGTTTTGTCGGGGTGGGTAATGCCGACTGCCGCTTGTTCGACGGTTGCTCGAAAGCGTTCTTCGCTATCTCTGATCGTCGCTTCTGTTTTTTTGCGATCGCTAATATCGCGCTGCCCGCCAAAATAGCCTACGATTCTGCCGTGGGAATCGTAAATGCAAATATAGTCGCCTTCCACCCAAATTAGATCCCCATCAAACTTGCGATTGTCATTTTCGATGTGAATTCGGCCTTCATCAAAAAATTGCTTGATTATCTCTCTGCAGCCAGTAAAGTTGTGGGAGAATAAAGAGTCAAGCGTGCGGCCAATAAACTGTTCCCTAATACCTCCGTATTGAGCTATTAAAGCATCGTTTGCCTTCGTTACCCGCCCGTGAGTAAATACGTAATCTAAAACTTTTTCTTTGTCAACTGTATCGTCCCAGTGCACGGGTTCGTCCAGCATCATAAAGAAAAAGCCATCTAAAGATTGAGAAAAAAACAGTTCTAGCTGTTCCTGGCTTTCCCGCAAAAATTCTTCGGCGCGCCAGCGATACATAATTTCTTCCCGCAATTGTTGGTTAGCTATTCTTAGCTCTTCAGTGCGCTTTTGATATTTAATTTCTAGCTGATTTTTGATTTCTTCCAGCGCTATTTCTGCCTGTTTTTTTTCGGTAATATCTTGAGTAACGACCATTCCTGCAAAAATTTCTTCCCGGTCGTTTTTGACTGGAGCAACTGTTATTGAATAAACGCGACCGCCGTATTTATATTCAAAAGTATTCTCTTTTCCTGCCAAAGCCGCGCGATATGTAGTCTCAAAAAGTGGCAAATCTTCAGGTGGCGATACTTCCCACAATGTTTTGCCTTCCAACTGTTTTTTGGACAAACCAACTACTGCCAACCCTTGGCCGTCAACCAGAGTATAGCGCAAATCGCGATCGAACAAAAACACCGAGCCATTAGGATAATGTTTGATAAGAGTTCGGTACATTTCCTGGCTTTTTTCCAGAGATGCGATTAACCGAATGCGATCGTCCTCGGTGATATCAAATTCAGTTGCGCAGCCCGAAAAGCCTGGATTCTCGACTGCTTTGAG
This sequence comes from Microcoleus sp. K4-B3, assembly GCF_036704615.1. Lineage (NCBI taxonomy): Bacteria > Bacillati > Cyanobacteriota > Cyanophyceae > Oscillatoriales > Microcoleaceae > Microcoleus > Microcoleus sp. K4-B3. The sequence goes on along the minus strand of NZ_JAUBSF010000078.1, from coordinate 2,621 downwards.
TTGTGCTTCTAATTTCTGGCACAATTCTCTCTGCTGCTGCAAATGCTCTTCTAGTTGTCGAATTTTTGCTTTTTGCTCTGCTACTAATGCTTCGCAGGTTTCGAGAGGTCGATCGATCTTGGTAGGATCAATACACATAATGGCTCTAGGTTTGGCTGTTGCGGACTTGAGCTTTTTCAAGCCAATACTAACAAAGCTCAAGCCTTCACTGCCAACTTAATTAGTCAGAATCTTTCCTGACTTCTTTTTTTCTTCCTTCATTTAGGAACTCCAGCCGTCAAAACTTCATGACAATCAACTGTCACCAAAACATCATCTTCAATTCTCACGCCAATACCGCGCCATTTTTCAGGAACCTCCGGCTGTCCTTCAACGGGTTTAATATAAGGAGAAATATAAATCCCCGGTTCCACCGTCAGCACTTGTCCTGCCTGCAAAACTTGCGGATTTTCGCCGTACTGATAAACGCCGACATCGTGCACGTCTAATCCCAGCCAATGACCAGTGCGGTGCATATAAAATGGCTTGTATTTCTCTTCTTTAATTATCTCTTCAATGTCCCCCACCAAAAGTTTTAAATCCATTAAACCTTCCACCAAAACGCGCACTGCTGTTTCGTGAATTTTGCTGTAAGGATTCCCCGGATATACTTGACTAATTGCCTGCAATTGTGCTTGCAAAACTAAGTCATAAATTATCTGTTGTTCGGCTGTAAATTTGCCGCTGACAGGAAAAGTGCGAGTAATATCAGCGTTGTAGTAGCCGCAAGCACAACCAGCATCTATTAGCAACAAATCGTTTTCCTGCATTTGTCGGTTGTTTTCGATATAGTGCAGGACGCAGGAATTGTAACCTGATGCAACAATTGAAGGGTAAGCGGGAGTGCAGCCATTTAAGCCAAAAGTATGTTCTATTTCAGCTTGAATTTCATATTCGTATCTGCCCGGTTTGGCGAATTCTTGGGCGCGGTTGTGCGCTGCAACTGAGATATTAGCAGCTTTTCGCATTAATGCTAATTCTGTTTCACTTTTTACCAGCCGCATCGGGTGTAAAATGATGTTGGAATCTTCGATTGCTGTCGGGCCCGTGCCGCGTTTGGGGTAGGTTGCCATCAAGCGCTGCCAGTGATTGAGGACTGTTTGGTCGAAAGTACCATCGCGCCCGAAGTGATAGTATATGCGATCGGCTTTTTCTAAATATTTCGGCAATTTTTCCGCAAGTTCGGCGATGGGGAAAGCTTCATCCGCCCCGTACAATTCCTTAGCGCCTTCTACTCCGGCGCGATAACCGTGCCAAGTTTCTTTTTCCAAGTCTTTTGGCTGCACAAACAAGACAAATTTGTGTTCTTCGTGGTGCGGCGCGATCACTGCTACCGCCGCAGCTTCGTTGAAACCGGTTAAGTAGAAAAAATCGCTATCTTGTCGGTATGCGTATTCTACATCGTTGTGCATGACGGCTGCGGGCGCGCTGCGAAATATCGCCGTCCCGCTGCCAATTTTTGCCATTAACTGTTCGCGTCTTTGCCGGTATTCGCTGGGGTTGGTCATTCGATTTTAGATTTTAGATTTTAGATTTTAGATTGAGTGTAATATTAACACTCGGCGGTTTCAAGCGCTGCTTTTCAAACTTGCACCCGCAAGCCCAAGGTTGAAGATATAGGTGCTCTGTTTTTTTTCTGGGTCTACTTATTGATTCTATTGTTCTGCGATCGCCAATTGACAAGTATAGTCAACCAGCCGAGACAAAGATGAGTTGCGATCGACTAAAGTCCATCTCGGATCGAAATTTGACCAATTTTCGCCATTTTCGCTAACTCTGACAGTTCTAAACTGTCGCTGCTGGCAGTTAACTTCCATTTGCGCCAACAATTTCTGGTTACTAAACTGTTGAGTTCCTAAAATAGTTCTGACTGGATAAGAAGGAGCACCTGGAATATCCGATTTACTTAATTCAACGCTGCTGGGGTCGAGGCAAATATCTACAAAACATCTTAATTTCTCGGCGCGGGCGCTCAAAGTATTGACACAAACAAAAATAAAAGTTGCTATTTAAAAAAATGACGAATTCTTAGTATGTATGGCAAATTTAGTATTCATCTGCGTTAATTGGCGTTTAGGGGCGGTTTAATATTATTGACAGTTTAATAACAATACTCCGGACAGTTTTTAAAGAGGAATGCTTACGCAATAAAATAGAGAAGTGAAAAAAGTGAGTGCAATCGGAACCCAAAATAAACAGAAAAAAAGGCGCTCTTTTAGGTTAAGCTATAAAAACACACAAGCTCAACAGATTGCCTTATGAACATTATTGAATCCATCTTACAACAAATGCCAGGGATTAGTCAACCCCAAAAGAAGTTTTTAATCACTTTATTCTCAACTATTTTGCTGGCCTATGGCAAGGTCAACTTCACGAATCTCAGTCGTTATAGCTGTTTGAGTGAAAAAACCTACCGTCGTCACTTTCTCAAAAGCTTTAACTTTCCACAACTTAATCAATATTTTCTCAAAGAAGCCTTAAACCCTGAACACACAATTATTGCTGTTATTGATTGTTCTTTTTTAAGAAAAAGCGGCAAAAAAACTGACGGTAAGGCTTATTTTTATAATGGTGTAGCTGGT